>JAHWJF010000358.1 GCA_019348515.1 Chloroflexota bacterium
GCGCGGCGCCGCGGCGCATGATGCTGCGTCGAGAGAGCCGCAGGCGCATTGCTTCGTCGACAAGGGAATCAACACGGGGATCGTTCACGGATTTCCTCCTCGCCACTGAGTGGCCTGGCCGTCGTGGCCGGGTAGCCTGTGCCCCGTGCGCTGGCCACATCCAACGCAGCGTGGGCTACGGCGCCCCGGTCAAGTCGGCAGCCTAGACGGAGCGCCAGAATCCGTCAACGGCAATACAGGCGCCCCGCAACGCAAACTGCCAGGGCATGACACGTCGTGGTAATAGGTGCGTCTTGGAAGAGCGGTGGGCAAGCCGGATAACCGCTTTCCGGTCCGCGTGCTGGAAAGAAATGAAACGGGTCAGGGTGGGCAGATTCCAGCGGAGGACGCCTCCCCTACCCAAAGCGCTGCCCCGTCACCCGGTCAAATACATGGACCTGGGCCGCGTCAAACCGAATATAGACCGGATCGTCCGGTTGCAGGTTGGCAAGACGATCATCGTCTCGATCTCCGCGGGCACGGATGATCTGGTCGCTGAAACGAATGTCAACAATGACATTGTGACCGAGCGGCTCGGTGACATAGACCGAGGCGGGCGCACTCCCTTCGATCGCATCCGGCGACTGGCGGATCGCTTCCGGACGGATACCAAGCGTAACTTGCCGGCTCGGCGCGTGATCGAATATGTGTGCGCCAACCTGCGGTGGCAGGGCAATGGTCATCTGGCCGCAGGTCACCCCCACGTCGCCATTCTGGCGGGTGAGCTCGGCGTCGAGGAAGTTCATCGGTGGCGATCCGAAGAGACCGGCGACGAATCGGTTGGCGGGTGCATCGTAGATCTCATCCGGCGTGCCGATCTGTTGGATGGTTCCCTCGTCGAGGACGATGATCTTTGACCCGAGCGCCTGAGCTTCGGTCTGGTCGTGGGTGACGTGGACCGTCGTCGTGCCCAACTCACGTTGCAACGTCTTGAAGGCTGAACGCGCTTCCACCCGTAGCTTGGCGTCGAGCGCGCCGAGCGGCTCGTCGAGCAGAAAGATCTGCGGCTGCCGCACCAGAGCGCGACCCATGGCCACCCGTTGCTGCTGACCGCCGGATAACTCGCGCGGGTAGCGGTCGAGCAGCCGGCGCATCTGGAGCGTCTCAGCCGCGCGCGCGATCCGCGCATCCCGCTCAGCCCTGGGCAGCTTGGCGGCCTGGAGTGGAAACGCCCAATTCTCGCGGACAGTCATGTGCGGGTAGAGGGCGTAATTCTGAAAGACCATGGCGATATCGCGCTTCGCCGCCGGCCGCCGCGTGACATCCTCGCCGCCGATGAGCACGCGGCCGGCGACGACTGGCGCATAGCCGGTAATCGCCCGCAACAATGAGGTCTTGCCGGAACCCGAGCGGCCTACGAGCACCGCCAATTCTCCACTCTCAACCGTGAAGCTGACGTCATGCACGATATCCTGATTGCCGTAGGTGACCCGCACGTTCTCGAGCTGGATCTGTGTCATGTCTTCCTCACAGCACCCGCTCCTCGGTTTCCTTGTCGAAGAGCCGTAGCCCACGCGGGCGCACCGCGAGCCCGACGACATCCCCAATGGCAACCTTGGCACTGGGACCGTGCTTCGGCGCGCGCACTTTCCAGACCGTCTCCGCGGAATCACCTCCATCGAGCGCGACGCTGATGATGCGTTCGTCGCCCTGCGGCTCGACGACGACGACGCGGCCGCGCGGGCCATCCACCCCATCCGGCGGCCCGACGATGAGATCCTCCGGCCGCACGCCCAGCGTCAGCGCCGCGCCGGGGACGAGACGGCTCCGGCCAGAGACGCCGCTGGCCTCGATCGACGTGGCGGACAGCGGCAGGCTGAACGCCGCCGTTACCAACGCGAGGGGATTCTCGTCAATATGACCGTTGGCGGACGGCTGGACAGTTGCGGCGAGAAAATTCATCGGCGGGGTGCCGATAAAGCCGGCGACGAAGCGGTTGCTCGGGTGGCCGTAGAGCTCGCGTGAGGTCGCCACCTGCTGCACGCGACCATCGTTCATGACGACGATCGTGTCGGCGAGACTCAGCGCCTCCTCCTGATCGTGGGTGACGTAGATCGTCGTGATGCCCAGCTCGTTCTGCAGCCGCTTGAGCGCCGCCCGTGTCTCCAGGCGGAGCCGGGCGTCCAGGTTGGTCAGTGGTTCGTCCAGCAGGAAGAGCTTCGGCTGGCGGATAAGGGCGCGGCCGATGGCGGTGCGCTGCGCCTGTCCACCGGAGAGCTGGCGTGGCCTGGCCTCGAGAAGATCGGCTATTTGCAGCAGATCAGCAATCTCCGTCACACGGCGCTCGCGCTCCTCTTTCGGCACTCGATGGGCCCTGAGTGGTAGCTCCAGGTGCCCGCGGACCGTCAGATGGGGGTAGAGAGCATAGCTCTGGAAGACCATGGCGATGTCCCGCTCGCCAGGGTAAAGATCGTTGATGACCCGGCCATCGAGCCGAACCACCCCGCTCGTCGGCGTCTCCAACCCGGCAATCATCCGCAGCGTCGAGGTTTTGCCGCATCCCGATGGACCGAGAAAGACGCAGAACTCGCCATCGCCAACGACGAGGTCGACGTCTCGCACGGCGTGCATAGAGGGAGTCCCTTTGCCACCGTAGATGAGATTCAGCAATTCGAGTTTGAGCGTCGCCACAGCGGTCTTCCTACTCCAACTGCCCGAAGCTCATGCCACGAATGAGATGTTTGCGGACAATGATCGCCAGGATGATCACCGGGGCCACCAGCATGCTGGCGGCGGCACTGATACCGCCCCAGTCGAGCCCCATCGGGGTCAGGAAGTTGAGGAGCGCGATCGGGGCAGTGGTCGCTTTGCGCTGAGTCAGAACGAAGGCGAGCAGAAACTCGTTGATCGACTGCACGACGTTGAAGATCATGGCCGTGGCAATGCCGGGGATGACGAGAGGCAGAGCCACGCGGGTGAAGACCCCCCACGGCCCGTAGCCGTCCATCTTGGCCGCCTCTTCCATCTCCCGCGGCACCTCATCGAAGAACCCCTTCAGCAGCCAGACCGTGAAGGAGATATTGAAAACAGAGTAGACGAGCATCATCGCCACGACCGTGTCGGTCAGGCCGACCCGTTGGAAGAGCAGGAAGTAGGGCACGATCACCGCGATGACCGGCAGCATGCGCAGCGAGAGAATCCAGAAGAAGAGATTGTCCTTGCCGCGCAACGGATAGCGAGAGAAGCCGTAGGCGGTCAGTGTGCCGAGCACCACGGAGAAAGCGGCGCTGACCAGCGCGATGATCACACTATTACCGAGGCTGCCCATATAGTCCGATTGGAGTACCCGCCGGTAGTTGTCGAGTGTCGGGGAGAACACGAACTTGGGCGGATAGGCAAAGACGTCGATCGGCGGTTTGAGCGCGGTCATCACAATCCAGATGAGGGGAAAGGTGAAAAATGCGGTGATCAGCAGGACCGGCAGGTACCACAGCGCCTGCGAGAACCGACCCGATCGCGGCTGCGCATTCACGCCACGGCTCCTTCTTCGTCCAGGACGGCTTTAGACCGCTGCCGGGCTAGCACCTTGATGAGCACGGTGGCCAGGATGTTGATGACGATCACGACGAGCCAGGAAATCGCGGCGGCGCGACCAAGTTGTGAAAACTTGAACCCCTCATAGAAGGCGAAGACCGACAACGTCTCCGTCAAGTCACCCGGGCCGCCGGCGGTAACCACGTAGACGATGTCGAAGATCTTGAAGGTGTCGATCGTGCGGAACAGCAGCGCCAGCAGGATCGGTGTCGTCAGGTAGGGGAGCGTGATGCGGGTGAACTGCATCCAGGTCGACGCGCGGTCCAGCGTTGCCGCCTCGTAGAGCTGTGGTGGCACGCTCTGCAACCCAGCGAGCAGGATGAGAATCACGAAGGGCGTCCACTGCCAGACGTCGACCAGGACGATCGACGCCTTGGCCAGCGTGAGATCGATGGTCCACTGCTGCGGCGGGATCCCGAGGAACGAGATGAGGTAGTTCAGCACGCCGAACGAACCATCGAGGATGAACTTCCAGAAGTAGCCGATGACCAGCGGCGACATCATCATCGGGAGATAGATGATCAGGCGGATGGCGCCGATGCCGGGGAGGCGACGGTTCAAGACGAGCGCGCAGACGAGACCGAGCGCCAACTCGATCCCCACGGCAAATATCGTGATCTGCAACGTCGTCCAGGTCTTGCGCCAGAAGACGGAGTCGGTTAGCAGATCGCGGTAATTCTGCAAGCCGACAAATGTCGCGTTGCCACCGAGGGTGTAGTCATGCAGGCTAACGCCGAGCGAGTAGAGCAGCGGGAAGATGCTGAGCACCAGAAGGTACAGAATGGTCGGCCCGAAGAGGAGCCACGGGAACAGCTTCGCCTGGCTGGCAAACCGTGAGCTGACAGTCGCCTGCTCTACAGGCATGTCGGCGAGTTGGGCGGGTACGGCTCCGGACATCAGCCCTCCTTTCGAGGGGGACGCTGCGCGTAGCGTCCCCCTTTCCCCCTTACGCTGGCGCCGGCGTCGCCGCGTTGGCGGGCTTGTCCGGGCTGCTGTCGTAGATCGCCT
>JAHWJF010000028.1 GCA_019348515.1 Chloroflexota bacterium
ACATCTTCGACGAGGATCCGCTCCGCCTCTTGGAACATCGCCGTCCGCTCCGCGGGATCACCCGTGAACGAAGCCGCCTCTCTGACAAGCTGGTCGAACTCTGCGTTGGTCCAGGAGTGACGCCCGCCTGAGAGCCAGACGGAGAGCATGTTGTATGGGTCGAGGAAGTCCATACCGTAGTCGACCCAGCCGAAGAGGACCTCAGTCGGCTTCGCGGTCAGCGCCGCCATGAAGGTCCCCTGGTCGACCTCCTGCACCTCGACCGCGATCCCCAGGTTCTCACGCAGCATCGCGGCAACAGCCTGCGACACCGATTGGTTCAGTGGGTTCGGGGACCGGACCTGTAACACCTGCGCCGGGAACGTCGAGGGGTCGCTAAACCCCGCGGCCGCCAACAACTCCTTCGCTAGCGCCGGGTCGAAATTCTGGATGTCCGAGAGAGCCTCGCCGTTCGCGGCGGGAAAGCCTGGCGCCAGCCAGGAGTACGCCGGAGTGCCCGCCGGTCCGATGAGCTGTTGCTGCAGCGCGTCGCGATCGATGGCGTGGCTGAACGCCTGCCGCACTTCGAGCGAATCGAATGGGGGCGTCGTGACATCGAAGAACAGATAAAACGTGCGGAAGTCACCAGCGGAGGAGTAGATCTGCTCCGGAAACTCTGCCTGGGCGACGAGCAGATCGGCCGGAGCCGGATCCTGCATGAAGTCGATCTCATTGTTCTGGTACATGATGAACCAGGTGCCCTTGTCGGCGAGCTTGACTACGACCCGGTTGACAGGTACAGCCAACGAGCCCTGGTAATCTGGATTCTTCTCGTAGACGACTCGTTGATCGACCAGCCACTCCACCAGCTGCATCGGGCCGGAAGTGACCGAGGTCTCGGGGTTAGAGTTATAGAGAGGCCCATATTCCTCGAGCGCCGCTGCTGAGAGCGGGCAGGAATAGAGGAGCATTGCGGGCAGATAGGGCGCCGGCACCTGGGTCTCGACGATCAGCTCGTGCTCGTTGGCGCCCTGTCGCACGCCGAGCTCCTCGAGGGGGATCTCCCCCGCAATCGCCTCGTCCCACCCCTTCATGACACCCTGGAAGAACCAGGTGAAATCCCACGCATGAGCCGGGTCCGCGCCGTAGCGAAACGTCGTCACCCAGTCGTTGGCGGTCACCGGGTTACCGTCGCTCCACACCAATGCCGGGTCGAGGGTAAAGGTCCACACGGTCCCCTCTTCGTTTCCACTCCACTCCAGCGCCGCAGCCGGAATGATTTCAAAGTTACGGTTAAGCCGGACCAAAGGATCGGAGAAGATATCTGAGGAGCCGTCCGAAAGCCGCTCATACACCGATTCGTAAAAATCGGGCGTCTTGTCGGTCTGCGGACTGTTCGGTACGACATAGACCTGCTGGTCGGGCGGGGCCGCGTCGTCCGGTAGAGCGACATCCTGTGCGGCCACGCTGGCCGGACCGAGCCGGAGATCGTGCCCGCCGAGCGCCATCAATCCGGTGAAGCCGAGCGTACCGCCGAGCAGCGAGCGACGCCGCATCCGCTGATCCATGAGCGCGATACGGCGCGCGATGACCGACGGATCCCGCGGATCGTCGTCGGGGAATAGCGGCCGGGTTACCTGCTTTTCGCTCACGTTGAGCCTCCTCTGTACCGATACGTCATCGGCGCCGCCCGCGCCGTCGCGGGCGTGCTCCCGATGGCGGCTAATTCTGACGCGGATCCATCGCGTCTCGCAGACCATCCCCGACGAAGGTGAAGCCAAGCATCGCCAGGGCGATCGCCAGCGTCGGGAAGAATCCAAGGTACCAGTAGACACGGATGTACTGCGCGCTGTCGGCGACCATTTTACCGAGACTCGGCGTCGGCTCATTGATGCCAATGCCGAGGAAGCTCAGCCCCGCCTCGGCAAAGATCGCGGTTGGGATCGCTAGGGTGATGGCGACGATCAGCGGCGCCATCGCATTCGGCAGCATGTGCCGAACGGCGATGCGCGTTTCGGGGACACCAAGGCTGCGCGCCGCCTGCACGAACTCTTGCTCGCGCAGCGACAGAAGTTGCGATCTGGTAAGCCGGCAGAGGGTCACCCAGGTTGTCACCCCGATCGCCAGGATGATGTTGCGCACGCCACCGCCGGTGACGGTGACGAGGAACATGGCGAAGAGGATACCGGGGAATGCCACCATCACTTCCACCACACGCATTACGGCGAAATCGACCCAGCCACCGCGCAACCCAGCCGCCAATCCCAGCGGGATGCCGATCAGACAGGCGAGTCCAACCGCGGAGAATCCGACGATCAACGAGGTTCGCGTGCCGTAGATGATCCGCGTCAGCACGTTCCGCCCAATGGCATCTGTCCCGAGTGGGTGCGTCACGCTTGGGAACTGGTTTGCCGACATCACGTCGGCCGTCTCGATCGAGGTCGGGGCAATCACCGGCGCGAAGACCGCGACCACCACGAGAAATCCGGTGATGAGCAGCCCAATCACCGCCAATCGCTGCTGAAAGAAGCGACGCAGCGCGCGCCGGGTGTTAGAGATGGGCCGTCCCGCGATCCCTTCCAGAGTCTGGACCGGAGTGGCTAACGAAGCCGTTTCGATGCCGACGTGTCCGGATGCGGTCGCGCTCATCGCTTAGGCCAGCCTAATGCGCGGGTCGAGCAGCGTGTAGAGAAGGTCGGTGAAGAGATAGGTCAGCCCCCAAACGACCGCCACCAGCAGCACCAACGCCAGGATCATCGGGTAATCACGGGTGAGGGTGGAGGTGACGAAGAAGCGGCCAAGGCCTGGCAGGCGGAAGATCTGCTCGATGAAGATCGACCCGGTGAGGATGTTGGGGATCTCCGGGATCATGATCGTCACGAACGGGATGAGCGCGTTACGAGCAACATGCCAGACGAGCACCCGGCGCTCGGCAAGCCCTTTCGCCCGCGCTGTACGCACATGGTCCGCGCCGAGGCTCTCCAAGAGACTGACCCGGGTGTAGCGCGCGACAAGTGAGGTGGGCAGCAGCGAGTAGGCGATGACCGGGAGCACGAAGTGGGCGGGGCTTCCCCACCCTCCGGTGGGGAACCAGCCCAGCCCGACGCCGAACAGGAGGATCAGCCAGATGGCAACGACAAAGTTCGGCAACACCATGCCGAGCGTCGATCCGAAGGTGACGAAATAGTCGATCAAGGAGTTGCGATGGAGCGCGGCCAGCAGGCCGAGCACGATCCCGAGCGGATAGGAGACGAGAATCGTCAACGCCCCGATTTTCATCGTCACCGGCCACGTCTGTTTGATCAGGTCGACGACGGTTTGGCTCGGGCTCTGAAAGGGAACCCCGAAGTCGCCGTGCAGGACGTTCCAGACGTAACGGCCGTACTGGATCAGAATCGGCTGGTCGAAACCATATTTCGCCGCTCGCGCGATCTGGGTCGCTTCCGGCAGCCTGCGCTCTCCCGAGGCGAACGGGTCACCGGGAACCGCCCGCGTCAACAGAAAGGTGATGAGCGAGACCGCGAAGAGAACGAAGATCAGCCCGAGCAGCCGCCCGAGGATGTACCGCGCCATCGCGCCTCCCGCGTCGACCACGCAGAATCGTGAGTATTGAGCGGGTAGACTACCAGAGCGAGTCGGGAGTCGGAAATCGGGAGTCGGGAGCGGGACGTGAGACGGCAAGACGGCGGGACGGCAAGACGGCAAGACGGCGATATGGTCAGGCGGCTAGTAGAGGCGACGCCTGCATCGACCGCCGTCCCTCAAACCGTACCGAATCACCCCCAGTCCCCTCCCGAAGGGTCCCCTTCCCCATCACCCGATCACCCGATCACCCGATCACCCGACACCTCCGTCGTCCGTGGCGCCTGCCCTCACGACTGCCCGGATACCTGCGCCACCCTGGTCGAGGTGCGCAACGGCCGCGCAATCGGCTTCCGGGGCGATCCCGATCATCCCTTCACCCAGGGGTGGCTCTGTGCCAAGGTGCGGCCATACCTGGACCGCGTCTACTCCCCGGACCGCCTGCAGTACCCGCTCCGCCGCGTGGGAGCGAAAGGGAGCGGCGAGTGGGCGAGAATCTCCTGGGATGACGCGATAGGCGAGATTGCGGAGCGGTGGCAGGCGATCATCGCGGAGCACGGCGCCGCGGCCATCCTCCCCTATTCGTTCAGCGGCACGCTTGGCTTGCTCCAGGGAGGAGTGGTCAGCATCCGCCTCTGGAACCGCATGGGAGCCAGTGGTCTGGAGCGATCGATCTGCGGCGCGGCGGCCGAGACCGCCGTCAAGATGACGCTCGGGGGGCGGCTCGCCCCCGACGCGCGCGATGTCCGCCACAGTCGCCTCGTCGTCATCTGGGGACACAATCCCGCCAGCACGTCGCCGCACTTCATGCCCTTCCTGCGTGAAGCACAGCGCGACGGCGCCTACGTCGTCGTCATCGATCCTCGCCGCACGACGTCCGCGAGATCGGCTGACGAGCATCTGCGGCCGCGCCCGGCGACCGATGGGGCGCTCGCCCTGGGCCTCATGCACGTGCTCTTTGCCGAAGGGCTTCATGACGAAACGTGGCTGCGCGAGCACAGCGTGGGCTGGCAGGATCTGCGCCACCGGGCGATGGAGTTCCCACCAGAACGGGTCTCCGCCATCACCGGCATTCCGACCGAACAGATCGTGGCGCTGGCTCGCCGGTATGGCACGACAAAGCCGACTCTACTCAAGTTCGCCGACGGCATCCAGCGGCATGGCAACGGCGGTCAGACGTGTCGCGCGCTTGCCTCACTTCCGGCCGTTGTCGGGCAGTTCGGGGTGCGAGGCGGCGGACTCTACTACTCCACGTCGGATTATGTTTCGTGGCAGGGAGAGGCACTCAGTCATCGCTCGGAATGCCCGCCCGAGCCACGGCGGGTGAACATGAACCGCCTCGGTGCGGCGCTTATGGGCGAGGTCAGCGACCCGCCGCTGATGAGTTTGTACGTGTTTGCAGCCAATCCCGTGGGAGCTTCGCCCAACGCGGGTCTCATCGTGGAAGGGATGCGCCGGGACGATCTCTTCACCGTGGTCCACGAGCAGTTCATGACCGATACCGCGCAACTCGCGGACATCGTGCTGCCGGCGACCACGCAGTTGGAGCAGGTCGATCTCCACAAGCCTTATGGGCAACGACATCTCCAGTACAACCACGCCGCCATCGAACCGCTGGGAGAAGCCAAGAGCAACTGGGACGTCAGCCGTCTCCTGGCGAGGGCAATGGGCTTCTCAGAACCGTGGCTCCATGACGAACCGGAAGACGTCCTGCGCGAGATCCTCGACGCCTCGCGCGCGAAGAACCCGACCTTGGAAGGGATCACCCTAGAGCGGCTGCAGGCCGAAGGGACAGTGGCCTACACCTTCCCGGAAGAGGTTTCCCTGCCATTCGCCGATGGCCGCTTCCGGACGCCCTCGGGCAAAGTCGAGCTTCGCTGCGACGCTATCGCCGCGCTCGGGCTCGACCCGGTGCCTGACTACGAGCCCCCAGCCGAGTTCGTGGCTGGCCTCGCGCCCGACGAGGCCGGGCAGCCGCCGCTGGTGCTGATCACCGGTGCGGCGCATCACTTCGTGACGACCTCGATGGCGAATCAGCCAGGACTGGTCGCCAAGGAAGGCACACCGTTCATCGAGATCAATCCGGAAGATGCGGCCGCGCGCCAGGTGGTTCACGGTGAGGATGTCATCATCTCGAACGAGCGGGGGTGGTGCACATTGCGCGCCGTCGTCACCGACGACGTACCCTCCGGCGTAACGGTCTCTCCCAAGGGCCGTTGGGCGTCGCTCTCTCCAGACCATCGCAATGTCAACTGGGTCACCCCGGACGCTATCGCCGATCTTGCCGGACAGAGCACCTACCACTCCAATTTGGTTCACGTCCGTCCGGCTAACCCCATTGACACTGAGACCCCCTCAGATCGACAACTGAGCGCCGTCGCCGATTGAGCTATGGGGTCACATCCACGGAGCACATCATGATCGCAAGCCTCCGCCCCCTCACCTATGACGATCTGCTGGACATGCCGGACGACGGCCAACGGTACGAGATCATCGGCGGAGAAATGATCGTGACGCCGTCGCCGACAGCGAATCATCAGCGAGTCCTCTTCCAGCTCATTCGGCTCCTTGATGCATTTGTCCTTGAACATGGCGGGGGCGAATTGTTTATCGCGCCGTTCGACGTGCAACTGGGATATCACGATATCGTAGAGCCAGATCTTCTCTTCATCGCGTCGGACCAAGGCCGCATTCCTGGCGAACAGCACAAGTTTGAAGGGGCGCCAAATCTCGTCGTCGAGGTTATTTCACCGTCTTCGCGGCAAACCGACCGCGTCAAGAAGATGGCGCTCTACGCTCGATCTGGAGTACACGAATATTGGATCGTCGATCCCGAGCAGCGGGTGCTGGTGGTCAACGTCCTCGAGGGCCAAACGTACGTCCCGGTTGCGCCGCACGGCGACGGTTGGTTGACCTCGCGCGCGCTCCCGGGACTACGCGTTGACCCCTCAACGATCTTTGCCGGGCTGGATTGAGCGCTTCGTCTTGGCGCCAGTACGGCTCACATCAGTCGGGACTCAAAGGAGCATCGAGGAGCAGACCATGATCGCCACCCTGCGCCCCCTCACCTACGACGATCTCCGAGACATGCCGGACGACGGCCAACGGTACGAGATCATCGGCGGAGAGTTGAAAGTGACTCCCGCGCCGACGAGCGGCCATCAACGCGTCCTCCGGCGACTGGTCCGGATGTTGGATGACTATGCCAACCAATTCAATGCCGGTGAGGTGTTCTTTGCGCCGTTTGATGTGGTGCTGAGCCGAAATGATGCAGTCGAGCCTGACCTGGTGTTTCTCTCAGCGGCGCGTCCGCGGGTTCCGAACGAGGACAACTCCATCAATTACGCGCCGGACGTTGTCGTCGAGGTCATCTCACCCTCCTCATGGAGGGTCGACCGCATCGGCAAAATGGCGCTCTATGCCCGCTCCGGTGTGCCGGAATACTGGATCGCCGATTCTGGGGATCGGACCCTGGTCATGAACCACCTCCAAGGCGAAGACTACGTTCCAGTCGCGCCTGATGCCGACGGTTGGCTTGTTTCGCCAACACTTTCGGGACTGCGCGTCCACCTCGCTGAGGTCTTCACCGACCTGGACTAGATGCCGCTTCTGGGCGATCGGAGCAGAACCGGCTTTCCGTGCCACGGCGGATTTGAGGAGATCGGGATGATCGCGTCGCTACGCCCCGACACCCATGACGATACAGTGTGCCCGTGACCCCCCTCCTGGCGGTAGACGATCTTCATCTCTGGTATGACGCGGACGGCGGCAAGGTCGTACGGGCCGTCGATGGGGTCTCATTCACGCTCGAGCAACGCGGCGAGGCTCTCGGCATTGTTGGCGAGTCGGGTAGTGGCAAGAGCAGCCTTGCTCTGGCGCTCATGCGCATGCTCCCGAAGAACGTCGCTCGCTTCGATGGCGCGGTTCGACTCGCAGGCCGCGAGCTGACTCCCCTCTCTGACGATCAGTTCCGTCGTGAGATCCGCTGGCAGCGCATCGCGATGGTCTTCCAGGGCGCGATGAGCGTGCTCAATCCCGTGCTTCGCATCGGCGAGCAGATCGCGGAACCCCTGCTGCTCGAGAGGCGATATGACAAAGCGCGCGCTCGGGCCCGGGTGCGCGACTTGTTAGAGCGGGTTGGGCTCCCAGCCGGTTTTGCCAGCCGCTATCCACACGAGCTGAGCGGTGGGCAACGCCAGCGCATCGGCATCGCCACGGCGCTGGCACTCGATCCGGATGTGCTCATCCTCGACGAGCCGACCTCTGCTCTCGACGTCAGCGTGCAAGCGCAGATCATGAACCTGCTCAAAGACCTCAAGGAGGATCCCGGCATCTCGATGCTCTTCATCACCCACGATATCGGGCTGGCCAGCGACCTCTGCGACCGGATCGCGGTCACCTACGCCGGTGAGCAGATGGAAGTCGGCCCGGCGGAGCGCGTGCTTGTGGCACCGCGCCACCCGTACTCCCAACTCCTCCTCGCGTCGTTGCCGCGTCTCCATTCCGATGTTCCGCCACGGACGATGCCGGGCGATCCCCCCGATCTCACCGCTATTCCTGCCGGGTGTCGCTTCCACCCCCGCTGTCCGTATGCCTGGGAGGACTGTCTGAACCACCCGCCCGGGATTCCACTGCCAGACGGCGGACACGCGCGCTGCTGGCTGAACGATCCGGTCGTCGCCGGAGACCGCTACCAGATTCAGCTCCGTCCCACCGAGGCAGCGCGTGACTGAAACGCTTCTCGCGCGTTCCATCACGGTGTCGTCGTCGCAGCCGTTGTTGGCGCTCGACGACGTATCGATGGCTTTTCGCACACGCAGAGGGTTGTTCCGGAGCGGCGAGGTCACCGCCGTGGCGGGTGTGAGTCTGGCTATCGCGCGCGGGGAAACGGTCGCGCTGGTGGGGGAGTCGGGATCGGGGAAGACGACCGTCGGCCGCGTCTCGCTCAGACTCCTGCAGCCGACGAGTGGCCGGGTGGTCTTTGACAAGCAGGACATCACCGACGTTCCGGAGGAGCGCCTCAATTGGTTACGCAAGCGGACGGCAATCGTTTTCCAGGACCCCTTCTCCAGTCTCAATCCGTACATGACCGTCGCCGATCTCATCGCCGAGCCACTGGTGATCGATGGCTTGAAGGACGCCGGTGTGCGACGAGCCCAGGTTCGAGCGGCGCTGGCGGCAGTTGACCTCACACCCACTGATCGCTTCGTGAATAGACACCCTTCCTCGATGTCGGGCGGGCAGCGGCAGCGGGTCGGCATCGCCCGCGCGCTGATCCGGAACCCGGATTACATGGTGGCCGACGAGCCGGTCTCGATGGTCGATGCCTCATCGCGGGTGGAGATCCTCAACCTGCTCCATGGACTGCAGCGGGAGCGCGGCGTCACTTTCCTCTATATCACGCACGATATCGCTTCTGCCCGGCACTTCGCCGGCCGCATCGCGGTCATGCACCTGGGCTCGATTGTCGAAACCGGCTCCGCACGCCAGGTGATCGACCATCCGGTGCATCCCTATACTCGTGCGCTAATTGCCGCCGTGCCCGAACCTGACCCCGCTAACCGCTTCCTCCGCCGGTCCACCGAGCAGTGGCAGGACACTCCCGGCGTGGCGATCCATGCGGATTGTCCGCACGGCGGATCGCTCACACTGCCAGCTGTCCTGCTGGAGGTTTCCGGCGACCCGGGCCACGCCGTTGCCTGCCACCTGGAACCACCGCGCGGTCGCTAGCCGGAAATCCTTTGCCGCTCCGGGTGCGCTACGATGCGTGCCAGATCCGTGAAACCCAACCGGAGGACTCGCCGGCGAATGACTGAACCGAGCAAAAGCACCAATGGCGTCGACCCGTCCGGACCGCTCGCTGGTGTGCGCGTGCTGGCCCTCGAGCAGGCTGTCGCGGGGCCGCTTTGTACGCGGCATCTCGTCGACCTTGGCGCCGAGGTGATCAAGAGTGAGCGGCCAGGCGGAGGCGACTTCGCCCGTCGGTATGACACCGCGGTGAAGGGGCTCTCTTCGTACTTTTTCTGGCTGAACCGGGGGAAGCGCTCCCTCACGCTCGATATGAAGCGGCCAGAGGCGATCGAAGTCCTGGAGCGGCTGGTGGCATCCTCGGACGTGTTGGTGCAGAACCTCGGTCCGGGGGCGATCGACCGCCTGGGATTCTCCCCGGGGAGGCTGCGGCACGACTACCCGGCCCTGGTGATCACCTCGATCTCCGGCTATGGCGCCGGCGGTCCATACGAGACCCGCAAGGCGTTCGATCTGCTGCTCCAGGGCGAGACGGGGGTCATCGCCACGACCGGCAATGGCGAAGATCTCGCCAAGCTGGGGATCAGTGTCGGGGACATCGGCGCGGCCGTCTATGGGACGATCGGCACCCTGGCCGCACTCTACGAACGGCGGGCCACCGGCCAGGGCCGCATCGTCGAAACGTCGCTGTTCGACGCGCTCGCAGAGTGGATGGGCTACCCGGCCTACTACACCCTCTACGGCGGCGAGCCGCCCGCACGCGCCGGCGTGCGCCACGCAACGGTCGTTCCCTACGGGTCGTATCGCTGCGCCGATGGCGCCGTGCTGCTTGCCGTACAGACCGAGGTGCAATGGAAAGCGTTCTGCAAGACCGTCTGTCTCCATCCCGAGTGGGAAGCTGACGATCGGTTCATCTCGCCTGCACTGCGGCGAACGAACCGGCACGTGCTCGAGGGGATGATCGAGGAGAGCCTGGCGTCGGTTCCCCGCGAGGAGGTGGTCCGCCGGCTGGAAGCGGCGGATATCCCGTTTGGCTCCGTCAACGAGGTCGCGGATTTCGTCGCGCATCCGCAGCTGACCGCCCGCAACCGCTGGCGCGACGTCGACTCACCGGCCGGACCGCTAGCCGCGATCATTCCCCCATTCGATCTGGAGGGGATGTCACCACGCATGGGAGCCGTCCCGGACGTTGGCGATCACACCAATGAGATTCTCAGCGACCTGGGTTATGACGAAGAGGAGATCGTACGGCTGCACGAACAGGGAGCCGTCTGATTGGTTTCGCATCGGAACTCGGATGACGGAGAAAAAGAAAAGAAACAGTCCCGACCGACTCCGCTTCCGCCCCGCTCCCTGACCAGCCGCTTCCGGACGCATGCCCCGCAACAATGCGCCCTTTCCCGGCGGTCCCGGGTCACCCAGGTGGCGTCAGAGTACCCCGCGATGCTCTGCCGTTCCAATCTGGTGTCCGGTGGGAGCGTCGCTTCTGCTCGGCCCCTCGGGACTGTACGTACACTATATCCGGACATCCGAACCCTGTCAAGAGGGGGTCGGAAAATGCCTACTCCCCTTTCGCATCCCCTTGCTTCTTGCGGCCCAGTGCACCAACACACATCATGCCGCGACCTACCATGACCCGAGCGGTATTCTGGAAGGACGCGGCGTTCATGGGGCCCGGTGTCGCGGCGGCCCTGGCGGGGATATACGGCGCTCGATGGAACCGGGTTCGTACCGAGTCAGGGCGCACATCATGGGATGGTTCCGATGCACAACGTCCGAGTTGCTCATCTCTGGCCGCTCACAGTCCGCCCGATGCGGCGCCGAACTGATGCGTCCTATCCCCTAACCTGGCGCTCCACGGCGCTAGAGCGTTAGCATCGTGACCCGGCAGCGGGGCGGATGACGGTCGAGGGGGTGAGGGTGCGCAGGGTTTTGTCATGCGTCGATTGGGCAAAGGGCCTGATCGTGCTGATAGCTCTCTTGTTCTCGTCGTTGCCCCACATCGGGGGGTCATCGATCCAGGCGCACGCTGCCACCCGGCCCAACATCGTCCTTATCGTCACCGACGACATGCGGGTCGACGACCTAGAGGTGATGCCCCGCGCGCGGGAGTTGCTCGCGGCGCGAGGAACGACGTTCGCGAACAGCTTCGTCACGACGCCCGGCTGCTGCCCATCGCGAGCCTCAATCCTGCGCGGCCAATACACCCACAACCATGGTGTCCTGCGCAGCAGCGGCGAGTTCGGCGGGTTCGACCGGTTCCACGCGCTCGGCGAGGAGGACTCCACGCTGGCCACCTGGCTGCACGCTGCCGGTTACCGGACTGCACTGATCGGAAAGTATCTGAACGAGTACCCGAGGGGTGTTGAACCCACCTACGTGCCGCCGGGCTGGGACGAGTGGGCCGCCGCGACGAAGGAAGGCTACTTCGGGTACGAGCTGAACGAAGGCGGCGAGCTCGTCCGCTACGGGAAGCGCCAGGACGACTACTCGACCGACGTGTTCGCAGCGAAGGCTGTCGAGTTCGTTCAGCGGTCGGCGGCGGCCGAACAACCCTTCTTCCTCTACCTGGCACCCCGCGCCCCCCATGCGCCAGCCGAGCCGGCGCCGCGCCACGAGGCCTCCTTCGCCGGGGCGACGGCACCGCGGGGGCCAGCATTTGACGAGGCCGACGTCAGCGACAAGCCGGGTTGGGTGTACCGCGGGCCGCCATTGACCGCACCAGAGGTCCGCCAAATCGACGAGGAGTACCGCGGGCGCTCCCAAGCGCTACTTGCCGTTGACGACTTGATCGCCGCCCTTGACGACGCCTTAGCGGCAAGTGGCGTCGACGACGAGACGTACGTCGTCTTCACCTCGGATAACGGCTACCACCTGGGCGAACACCGGCAGCTCTCGGGCAAGGGAACGCCGTACGACGAGTCGATCAAGGTACCGCTAGTCGTCCGCGGCCCAGGGGTGGCCGCCGGCCGGGTGGAAGATCGATTAGTCCTCAACGCCGATCTGGCTCCGACCTTCGCCGAGCTAGCGGGTGCAACTTCACCGGACTTCGTCGACGGCCGCTCGTTGGTTCCGTTGCTACGAGGTGAGCTAGCCACCACATGGCGACAGGCGTTGCTCGTCCAGTACTACCGGCTCGGGCTTGGGACCGGGGATCCAGAGGAGGCCGGTGGGCGGCCAGAGGCGGAGAAGCAGCCCTCCTTCCGGCTCCTCGTCACTGCTAACGGCCGCTACGTGGAGTATGAAGACGGCGAGCGAGAGCTGTACGACGTGGCGAGCGATCCCTACCAGTTGGACAACCGATTCATGGGTACGGATCCTGGCGAATTGGAGCGCCTGTCAGCGTGGCTGAGCTCGCTTGCCGACTGTGCGGAGGCGCGGTGCCGGGCACTGGAAGACGCCCCGGCAGGCTGAGCTCCGAGGGTGCTCTCGCGATGTGAAGGGCACCTCAATTGATCAATGCCAGCCCAGCGTCTTCCCACGGGCCACCGATGCTGGGCTGCCACGTTCGGGGCGGAGACTGCGTTGGTAATCGCCGCACGAAAGAGATGTCCTTGGCTTCCAGATGCCGCCGGCCGGTGTCAGCGAGAATCTGGGCCGCAAGCGAGGTCTTGGCCGGCTCTTCGCAGCGGGGGGCTTGGGCAGGCCAAGCTTGGTAGCATTCGCGCGGCGTGCAGTCGGAGCGCCTCCGGCTGATGGGACGTAGACAGATCTCCATCGTGCCAGAGGTCCTCCCGGCACCTGCCCTCGTGTCTCCCGCTCGTGCGGACTGTCCAACTGTCGTGACCTACGCCCGTCAAACCGTCCCACCTAAGTCAGATGGCACGCAGACGGGCGAAATCCGTGGGGCGACAGTGCCGACATCACCCCCTCCCAAGCGAGCGGTTATTGGCTGGGTCGTGTACGACCTCGGTGACACCGTCTTTCAACAGACCATGATTACCAATTACTTTCCGGTCTGGGTCGTGGTTGTCATGGGCGGCGCCGACGGCCATATCTCACTCGTCAACACCATCACCATGGTGCTCATGCTCGGTCTCGGTCCCTGGATCGGAGCCGTTTCAGATCATCTGCCTCGCCGCGTACCGCTGTTGATGATCACGGTGACCGGTTGCTGCCTATTGACCTTCTTCGTTGGCGGCAGCCTATGGACGTCGCTCGCCCTCTTCCTTGGAGCGAACGTCTTCTTTCAAGCGGGCGTGGTCGTCTACGACGCGCTCCTGCCTGCGGTGAGCACGCCTGAGAACCGGGGACGGGTCGGGGGAATCGCCAGTGGGTTGAGCAACTTCGGCGCGTTGCTCGGTCTCGGTCTCGGCTTCCTCGTCCTGCGTGCTGGTGGAGAATACGAGACCATCTTCCGGTTCACGGCGGTGGTGTTCTTGCTGCTAGCCATTCCGTGCTTCCTCTGGGTGAAAGAGCCGCCCCGCTCGGGCGATCACGTGGCGCCTCTCAGCGCCGCCCGCGGTGCGATGCGTGACTTGCTGACAACGGCTCGTCGCGCCCGTTCCTACCCGGATTTGATCCGGTTTCTGGTCGGTCGCGCTTTCTACGCCGAAGCCGCCAACACCATTGGCCTCTTCCTGGGGGTCTACCTCGTTGTGACACTTGGATTCACCTCGGAACAAAAAGACCTGCTGCTCTTGACGGGTCTCAGCGCCGCCATAGTTGGCGGCATCTTCTGGGGTTATGTCGTCGATCGCATTGGCGCGCGCGACAGTCTGTTGCGCGTGTTGACGGTCTGGTCGGTAGCGCTGGCACTCATCGCCGCCAC
>JAHWJF010000029.1 GCA_019348515.1 Chloroflexota bacterium
ACTGCGACTGCCATGAGAGATCAGCGAACGGATCTTCCGACCAGGCTGGGTTGGCGGGCACCGGCCATGCCGGATGATTGACCAGCGTAATTGACCGGTCGCGCGCCCATCTCTGCTGCCTTCCGGCGTCTCGATACGCAGGTTGCGTAAGCCACAGAGCACGCTGGTCTCGTTGCTGGCTGCGGTAGTGCCGCATCAACCCATACAGCAGCTGCCGCTCGCTTGCGGCCGTTTTAGCGAGCGAGGACACCGTAGAGTGCGCTTCGTTGAGGTAGGCCGGCGCGGGCGCTCCAACTACGCTCCGTGACGCGAACACCAGCGCGGCGACCACCGTCGTCGCCGCCATGACGGCCGCGACAAACCCCCAGCCCCTCAAGCGGCGGAATTTCACGTGCGTGTTCTGCTCCGTACGTCCGCTTGCCTGTGGAGATCGTAGACCAGCGCCAGCACACGGCGGGCATCATACGGTTCGGCGCTCGTGACCGCCTCAGCGCGTAAGCGGGTGGCGTCTCCGTCGAGAACTTGCAGGACGGCACGCGCGATGTCTTCCGCGATCGGCTTCACCACATACCCGTTCCGGCCATTCGTAATCCACTCCGGTATCTGACCAACGGGCGTCGCAACGACGGGAACGCCGGCGGCCAGCGACTCCAAGCACGTAGTTGGCCCCGTTTCGTGTGCCGACGGAATCACGGTCACGTCGGCTGCCGAGAGAAACTTCGCGACGGCATCGTGGTCCACGACGCCTGAGAAATGGACTCTGGTATCCAAACCGAGTTCGCCTACCCGCCGAACGAGGTCTGGCCGCAACGGACCGTCGCCGATGAATAACAGACGGGCGGTCGGACGCCGGGAAGCAACGACCGCAAAAGCCTCGAGCGCCAGCGCCGGGCGCTTCTCCTGGGCGAGCCGGCCGACAACAGTAATGAGCGGAGCGTTCCCATCGATGCCCAGCATCGCGCCAACCGGCTTTGCGACATTCTCCGAGACACTTGGCCGGAACCGGTTCAACTCGACCCAGTTCGGTACGAAGTGAATCCGCTCTGCTAGGGCTGGATAGCGCCGTCGGTACTCGTGCGCGGCCGTCTCGTTAACCGCGATCAGTACATCGGCGCGTCGTAGCGACCACTTCTCGAGTGCGCCGAACGCCCGCGGCAACCGACGCCACCGGCTTCCACCAGTGGGTGCAGTGAGCTGCTGACTGAAGGTATGGAGAACGCGGACGCGTCCCGCGGCGCCGCTGAGTCCCCCCGGCAAGTCGCTACCCGGCCGGTGCAGCTGAAGCACAGAACCCCGCACAGCCGCACGGACAGCCTTGCCATGTCGAACCAACCCCAATGCAAAGCGAGCGGCGACCGGGACGGAGGTGCGCTCGTTCGTATTGCTGATCCGCGCCACTGGCAGGTAGTCAATTTCTCGCTCGCATACCGAGATGCGACCACGGATTCCCGCCGCCTCGTCTTGGTCGGTTACGCCGACGACGGTAATGGCGAAGTCTTCAGGCGCATGGCAGATGAACGACCGGATGAACGTGGCAATCCCGCCTGCACGAGATCGAACGTCGGTCGGCACGACTATCGCGACATCCAACCGTGCCTCTCGCCGTGCACTCTCGTCAGACATCGTGCTGGCTTGCTGTCGTCGGCGATGCGGCGAGTGACAGTGCCATGCCTGCTGATCCAAAGAGGAAGTAAGCTACTGGTGGCGCGACAAACGACGGAGCCGCGAGAGATTCGGTCAAGCCTTCTACGAATACGAGTACCGTGCCCAAGAGGAACGCCTTCGCCAACATGTCGGTTGACCGACGCGCCAGCCGTAGAAGCATCCATCCGAGCGTTCCGATGAAAGTGGCGTAGGCGAAAAAGCCGATGACTCCGAGCTCGCCCAGCACCATCGGCCAGAAGGTATCCGTAGCGTAGCGCGGGTTCTGGGGCCGAAGTCCAGGCACTGTGTCGAGGCCGTACTCCTCGTAAACCGGGCTGTAGTCAACTCGGCTCATCCAACTGCCGTACCGCCCGAGTCCGACGCCAAACGGAAAGTAATCGGCGGCGATAGCGACGGATTGGAAGTAGAGGGCCGTACGAGCCTGTGCCGTCTGCTCCGTTTCTTCACCGCCAGCGGGAGGAGCCCGTGTCCCTCCCACCGACTGGACCGTCTCCTGGACCGACTCGACGTAGCGCGCAATGGACATGGAGTACAGCCCAGTGAGGATGGGCAGGAAGAGGACCGAGATGGCGAGGACGCCCGCGAGGATGACGGCCCATGGCTTCAAGCTGTGCAATGTCTTCCGCGGAGCGATGGTCGCTATGGCGCCCGCAATTAACGCCACGATCATGCCGACGAGCGGCTTTCTACGTGCTGACAGCAACGTGCCAAGGCTGAGCAACAGCGCACCGACCAGCAGCCACCAGCGACGGAACACCACGAAGCCGGCAAGCATGTACAGTGCGAGGAAGGCCGTGAACCACCCAAAGAGAACTGGGTGGAAGAACAAGGACTTCACTGACGGCAAACCAGCCCGATAGCGAATGTATTCGGGCAATCCAATAGCGGCTTGGAATCGTCCGGGGTCCAGGAACTCGATCGCTCCGAGCAACAGAAGTACAAAGCCCACCGGAAGTAGGATCCAAGCATGCGTCAGCACGTCGGTCCGACGGTAGGGCAGGCAGCGGACGATGTGGAATAGCGCCACGCCTTTCACCAGAAGAAGCAGTGCCGCGGTCCATATTCCGCTAGGGACTCCATTTAGCAGGCTGCTAAGCACACCAGCAAAAACCGCGATGGCAAAGGACCCGTCGCGAAGCGCTGTGAGCCCGCGCACGAATGCTGCGTACCTGCTCCAGAAGGTAAAGACCAGCAGCGTCGCAACGCCGGCTTCATCAACGCGCTTTACCGCTTCACCAAAGTAGATCGCGACCGTATCGTTGAACAGCGAAAGAAGGAGAAAGACAACGACCGACGCCTTCGGGTCAAGGAGATACGTCACTGCGAGAACGGCCGCGCCCATGGCAGGAACAACGAGCAAGCTCGCCGCATCTGGCAAGACGGTGGCTATGCCCGCGAAGCTGACGGCGACGGCGAACGAGAGTCCGACGATGAGACCGAAGATCGAGGCACTCCGCTCAGTGTGCCGAGCGCCAAACGGGATTCGCCCATCTCGGAGCATTACGATTCAAGCCAATGCGAGAGATCGCGACCGATGAGGCGCCCGAGGCGCTGGACGTCATCTGAGAACTCACTCTGCAAGTCCCGCCGCAGAGTGGGGTCGATGGTCTGCCGGGGAGCAGGCCGCGCATTTACGTCGAGGAGCGCGCGATAGATTCGCTTGCGGAGCGGTCTGCTCAATACGCGAGCGGCATAGCGAAGAGGAGCCGGCGGGTCGGCTACGAGGCGCCTCAACAGTTGGCTGCGTGCCACCTTGTGTGGATTAACCACTTGGGGCTCCACCAGCGGGTGTTCGTTCACTCCGAGAAATCGCAGCGTCGAGGCATACACGGCCTCCGTATTACCTCTCAAGTCGTCAAAGAGAATGACGTGGACACGTGCCGTCCCAAACACCGCGAGGTATCTTTCAACTTGCTCCGCATACCGAACGGACTCCCTGTAGAAAAGTACTTGCGGCACGTTTGTCGCCCCAGGAATTCTGCGACCGGCGCGCCGGTCCTCCTCCGCACCTAATGCTTCGCGGAAGTCTTCAATGTCCTCCAAGCCGCTAAATATGTATTCGCTGTGCATCGCGACGAGTGTGTCGACCGGGTTTCGCAGCATGACGATGATGGCTGCGTTCGGGCAGTAGGAAGCAATTTCTGCCGCAGCCCGTGTCGATTGGAGGTAGCGCACCGAGGCTTCGCCGACGCGGATCGCCGAATCTGGAACATCGCTGAAGTAAGCAAGGTATTCGGTTTCGGTCAGGCGAGCTGTCCGGCGGAATTCGAGGTCTGACCCGAAGTAGTGCAGCTCCTTCGCGGCTGGCATGAAGACCTTCGGGTGTGCACGAAGGTACTCGTACAGCGAGGTCGTGCCGGCCTTGGGCGCTCCAACAATGAAAAAATCTGGCTGGCGCGGGCTGATTCTCATACTGTGAGTGCGATCTCGCCGTCCCGGTACCAAAGACTCAGGTCCCGACCAACGAGCTCTTCGACTCGGGCGATGTCGTCTCGGAACTCTGCGATGAGCTTGGCTCTCAATTCGTGCCCAATCGGCGGCCGACGTGCCTGAATGCTATTGATTTGAAGGAGCGCGCCTCGCAGGCGGTGGACAATGGGGAACCGCCGCAGAATAGGTATGGCCGACCTGATCGGACCCGGCGGCGACCAGATGACTTCCTGTAACCATTGCTTGCGGACTAGCTTGTTTTCATTCGCGCGCTCGAAGTCGGCTTCGAATGATTGGTCGACGCCAAGGAACCGTAGAACCCCTCGATAGGCTGAGGCTGTGTCTTGCTTCATCTCTTCTTGCACGATGAAGTGGACCCGTTCACGACCGAAGGGCGCAAGATAGCGCTCTATCTGGGGAGCAAAGCGAGCAGAGTCGCGATAGAACAGGCTCTCGGTCCGCACCGGGTGTCGCGGAAGCCGTCTTCCGCCGCGCCGGTCCAATTCAGCTGCCAGCGCCGCCTCAAAGTCGTCGATGTCCTCTTGACGGTTAAAGAGCAATTGACTGTGCTGTGCGTACATCATGTCGACGGGATTGCGCAACATGATGATGATCTGAGCGCGCGGAGAGAACTCAGCGATCTCGGCAGCGGCGGTACGTGAGTACAGATACCAAGCAGAAGCCTCGCCTACACGCTGGCCCGGCCGCGCGTCCGCGAATAAGCTTAGATACTCCGCTCGTGACGGCTTGCCGTAGCGATGCGTGAGGTCAGTGCCGAAATAGTGGGGCTCCTTGAGAAACGGCATGAAGACATCTGGATGCTGCCGGAGGTACGAGTACATCGCCGTCGTGCCGCATTTGGGAGCGCCGACGATGAAGAAGTCAGGTCGTGTCACGGATCGGAGGCCGTCCCAGGAACGTTGAATCCAAGCCGACGCGTCGGCGTAACATGAGGACCAGTATCGCATTCCATGTGACGAGACTCGCCGCGGACGCGATGGCGGCACCGTTGTACGTGAGGATCGGCACAAGCGCTGCGTTGAGCAACACGTTAATAATGAGCCCCGTGCCGACCGCCAGTGCCGTCGCGCGCGCATGACCGGTCATCGTCGCGATGACGCCTACGGAGCCTGCGGCGGCGTTGAGGAGTTGCGCTACCGCTAACACCGTCAAAGCGAGCGAGCCAGCGACAAACTCGGGTCCAAAGAGAGCCAGGACAGGTCCACTGAAGGTCACTAGACCGGCAGTCAGGCAGAGGGAAATTACGACGGTATAGCGAGCGGCCCGTGTGACCAGGATTTGGAGCGCGTGGGTATTACCAGCGGCGTGAAGCCGGGCCACTCTCGGAGCCAGCGCGGCATTGACCGCGAACAGCACAAAACTGATGAGTTCGGCAGCCCGCGCCGCACCCGTATATATCCCTGCTGACTCAACACCTGCGAGCGAGCCCACCATCACGACGTCGACCTGTCTGTTCGCTACCTGTACGCCCCCGATCAGAAGAAGCGGCAGAGCGCTGATGAGCCAGGCTCGGCGGGCCATGACGACCTCGCTCCGACGGATTTCTGATGGCGTCACTCTGCGCAATAGCGTCACACCAAAAGCGAGAGCGATGATTGCCGCCACGACGTGCGCGCTCATGACTCCGGCCGCGTCAAGTGCCGGCCCGAAGAACATCGCGGCGGCCGAAACGAGCACCAAAGTGGCGAAGGGGCGGGTGACCAACTCCGCCAACTGTCCGCGCACGACGTAGTGGAGTCCTCTCATTGCGCCTTGGTTTAGGCGGATCAGGGCGATGAGCGGGACCAACGTCATCCCCAAGACAAGGGTGCGTGTGGCCGGATCTCGGAAGTCGCCGATGACCACCGCAATGATGCTTGCGCCAGCGGCTGCTGACAAAGACGCGGCAAGGACCGCGAGACGGCTGAAGCTCAGCAGGCCATGGATCTCCGGCCACCGCCGCTGCCCTGCCCAGGCGGCGACGCTCCGCATGACCAGCACGTCCATTCCGAGAACAGCGGGCACCGCGAGCAAGTTAGCCCAGGCGATCACATAGCTCACCACTCCGAACCCATCAGCTCCCAGAAGGCGCGCCACGAAGACATTGAGAGCGAATGTGGCACCCGTGGCCAAGACCCTGAGAGCAAAGGTTCCCGCGGCAGCGCGGGCCATCGGTCGTCCGGCGCGCGTTATGCGAGCCACGTCAACAAGGCGTATCGTTGCGGCGACTCAGCACGTGCCCATCGTAAGCCGCCCGCCACCCGTCTGAGTCCACTGTATGGCGATAGCTCCGGAGAAGCGCTTGGTCTCGCGTGTCCTTATCGTTGTGGAAGATCTCCCCGTGCCGTTCGACCGGCGCGTGTGGATTGAGGCCAAGACCCTTCGCGACGCTGGGTGGCGAGTTACCGTGGTTTCGCCGAAGGGCGAGAGCGCCAGGCGATGGCACGAACGAATCGACGGCATCGAGGTCTTCCGGTATCCCCTCCCGACCACAGCGGCGGGTTTCGTCAACCACCTCGCCGAATACGCGGTCGCGATCCCCGCGACGCTGATCCTTGCCCTGCTCGCCTGGCGGGGACGCCGGTTCGATGTCGTGCATGCCTGCAACCCGCCCGACTTCTTCTTTCCGATCGGCTGGCTGTTCAAGCGGCTCGGCTCGGCCTTCGTCTACGACCAGCACGACCTCGCGCCCGAGGTCTACGTCGCCCAGGGCGGCCGGCGCGGTGGCCTGGTGCATCGATTCCTGCTCTGGTGCGAACGTCGAACCTACCGGGCGGCCGACGTGGTGATCGCCACGAACGAGACCTATCGGCGCTTCGCTCGCGAACGGGGCGGGGTGGCTCCGGAGCGGACCTTCGTGGTGCGGAGCTCGCCGGATCCCACGCGCATCCACGAGGTCCCACCCGATCCATCGGTGCGCAGCGGCCGACCGTTCCTCGTTGCGTACCTGGGGACGATGGGGCTGCAGGATGGCGTCGACCTGTTCGTCGAGGCGGCGCGCCACGTCGCCGTGAACCGGCCAGGACAGGTGCGGTTCGTGGCCATGGGCAGCGGCGGGATGCTGGAGAGCCTGCGAGCCCGCGTGACCGAACTCGGGCTCGATGACGACGTGACCTTCACCGGACGCGTGCCGGACGAGGAAGTGCGGCGCGTGCTGTCCACCGCCGATGTCGCGATCAGTCCCGACCCGGCAAATGACTTCAACGAGTACTGCACCATGAACAAGACCCTCGAGTACATGGCCACCGCGACGCCGGTCGTCGCCTTCGACCTGGAGGAGACGCGGGTGTCGGCCGGCGACGCGGCGGTCTACGCGGCCCACAATGACCCCGCCGGCCTCGGGGAGCTCGTGCTCGAACTCCTGGACGATCCGGAACGAAGGAATCGAATGGCAGAGATCGGTCGGGAGCGGGTCCGCGGCCCCCTGAGCTGGGAGGTCAGCGCCCGCACGCTGCTGGAGGCGTACCGGACAGCCACCGAATCGCGGTCCGTCTGAGCCGGTACCATGCCTCCCATGCAGACGTGGGGGATGCTGGTCCGCGACCGGCGGGTGATAGCGGCCGGCGCCCTCGCGCTGGCGGCAGTCGTTTTCCTGGTCGGCTCACTTCTGTACTCCGAACAGGCCGAGCCGCCGGCTCCAGCGGCCATTGCGAGCCCAACGGCCACTCCCGAACCGACGCTGCCGCCGTCAGCGACGCCGACGCCCACGCCGGAGCCGACGTCCGAACCCACCCCCGATCCGGCCAAGCCGGAGCCGACGCCGAGCCCGAGCCCCGCGCTGGGGACTCTGGCTGACGGTCGGTACACCGTTCTCGTCCTCGGCTCCGACAGCGATTCCCAGCGCCGAGCGCGCGGAAAGGGTTGGCTGACCGACGCGATCACCGTCATCAGCGTCGCCACCGATGGGAGCCGGATCGCCATGTTTTCGCTGCCTCGAGACACCAGCGACATCCCGATGCCGGACGGCAGCGTCTGGGCACGGAAGGTGAACGCGATGGCGCCGACTCTTGGCCCTGCTGCGACGCGCGACGCCATGGGACTCCTGCTCGGCATCCCGATCGACCGCTACGCCCTGATCGACATGGACGACTTTCGGCGCCTGGTCGACGCCGTCGGCGGCGTCACGGTCCATCTTCCCTACGCCATCGCGGACAACCGCTGCTCCATCGGAGCCGGGACTCATCACCTGGGGGGCTCCCTGGCCCTCTGCTTCGCCCGCCACCGGGCAGTCGACAGCGACTACGCCCGTGCGGGTCGGCACCAGCAGCTGTTGCTCGCCATCCGGGACCGGATCATGAGCGGTGCCGCGGATCCCGGCGCAGTGGTCGCCTCACTCGGGTCGCTGCAGACCGACATTCCCGCGACCGAGATCCCGACGCTCATGGCGCTTGCCGGCTCGGCTCAATCGGCGGACGTGAACCGGGTGGTCTTCGGACCGGAGTACATGAGCTACGCCGGGATCGCAGGCGCACGGGGATGGATTTCCGTCCCCGATGTGGGTGCCATCCGAGCCACGGTCGGCGCGCTCGTTCCCCGGTCGGACGGCTCAGTAGGCGCCGCGCCCGCTGACGACCGCCGCCAGCGTACGGGCGGCGATGCGAAGGTCGAGTGACAGCCCGCGGCTCTGCACGTAGGTCACGTCGAATCCGATGCGCTCCTCGAACGTGCGATCCGATCGCCCGTTCACCTGCCAGAGACCGGTGATGCCTGGACGGACCGAGAGGATCGCCTCTGCCTCCGTCCGGCCGATCAGCTCGTCCGCAAAGTATGGACGCGGACCGATGAGACTCATCTCCCCGCTCAGGACATTCAGCAGCTGGGGCAGCTCGTCGAGCGAGGTCTTTCGGAGGAACGTCCCCACACGCGTGCGGCGCGGATCGTCACGCAGCTTCCGGTTGACGGAGTACTCGAGCGCACGCAGCTCGTCAGCAGTCAGCAGATCCTGGAGATGGCGGTGGCTTCCGTCACGCATCGTACGGAACTTGAGCACCGTGATCGGGCGTCCGCGGCGACCGATGCGATGGCACCGGTAGATGATCGGCAGTCCGGAGTCGAGCCAGATTGCGATGGCGATGGCGAGGATCACCGGGGACAGCACGGTCAACAGGGTCAGCGAGACGACGATATCGAACGCTCGGCGTCCGACTTCGCCCATGCTCAAGACCGCTACGCGCGGCGCTGCCGAGTAGAGCTCGGTCTGCTGCAAGAACCCTCCCTCCGAGGCTCGCCGGCTTCTGGCCCGGCGCATCAGGCGATCAGTCTAGCGCCAGCCACCGAGCCCGCGCATGAGCCGATGGTCCCGGCTGACCGGCCCCACCTCCGTCAGGGGTCCCCGGAGTTACCGGCCGTCGCCGTGCCGAAGATACGCTGAGCCAACGCCCGAATCGCATCCAGGTTGGGGTGCAGGATGTAGCCCGCTGCGCTGTTCGGGTCCGGCGTCACGTATTCCGGCGGCGTCAGCACGACGCGCTCGATCCGTCGCAGATTCGCGTCCTCGCTGGCCACCGCAATCTCCGGGATGCGGCGGGACGGCACGTCGGTGATGACGCTGTCTCGCACCGTGTCGAGGACGGCGGGAAGCGTGACCAGGATGTTGCCCGCCGTCAGCTGCTCCGCGATGGCGGTGAGCACCAGTTGCTGGCGCTCGGCGCGTGTGAAGTCGTTCTCCCCCGTGGCCAGTCGCGAGCGGATGAAGGCCATCGCCCGTGCGCCGTCGAGGTGCTGCGGACCCGCTTCGATCGAAAAACCCCGCTGGCCGGTGAGCGTGTCCCGGTACCTCGTGTCGTTGATGGGTCGCTCGACCACGACGTCGACGCCTCCGATCGAGTCGATCAGCCGGCGCATACCCTCGATGTCGATCGCCGCGAAGTAGTGGATGCGTGTCTCGAGCAGCGCCCCGATGGCCGCCTTCAGTGAGCCGGGGCCGCCGAGCGGATACGAGGCCGGATCCGCCGTCGCGACCGACATGAGCGAATTGAGTTTCGCGTTATAGACCCGCCCATCGCCGAGCGGCACGCCGTACAGGTCGCGGGGCACCGAGATCATCGCGGCACGATTGGTGATCGGGTCCAGGGTGGTCACCAGCATCGTGTCGGTCAGGTGGTGATCACGGCCCTCCGCGAAATCGATCCCGACCAGGAGGATGGTCACGCGCTCACCGAGCTCCGGCTGGATGGACGGCTCGGGCAGGTCGATACCCTGGCGCGTCTCGAGTTCGCCGCGACCCTCGAGGGAGACCTGGCCGAGCGTGTCGATCGCCTTTCCGGCGTACCAGACCGGGAGCGCGTGCATGCCCAGCGTCGCCAGCACCAGGAGTCCGGTGACCCACGTCGGCCACGTCCGAAGGTCGGGGCGCTGACGGTCGGCGTGCGCCTGCACGATGGCCACCAAACGCCACCCCACCAGCGCCAAATTCAATATGACCAGGCCCACGAGAACCCGCGAGTCGAAGAGGCGGCTCAGCACCCCCGAGCCGCTGAGCGCGAACACGAGAACGAACAGCACGACGACGAGCAGCACCGGGATGGCGAGCAGCCAGGCCAGACCCCACTGGCGGTTGTACGCCTGGCCCATCCCCGGGAACAGGAACGAGAGAGTGGCGGCGCCAGCGGCTCGGGGATCGGGGGCGCGCGTGGTTCGAGTCGGGCTCAAGAGGTCTCCGGGTGGTCCAGGGGCGGGCGCACGAGTATAGCCCGGCAAATGGGGTCCCTTGAGAGACGCCATCCGACCCGGAACTGTTGCCACGAGCGTCGTATCATCGGCTCACCCCGCGGCCAATCACGGTCGAACCCGCCTGCACCGAGGACTCATGTGAACGTCGCCATCATCGGTCTCGGATACGTCGGAGCCGTCACCGCGGGCTGCCTCGCCAAGCTCGGCCGCACGGTGATTGGCGTCGACAGTGACCCGTATAAGGCGGCAGCCATCGCGGAGGGTCGCTCGCCCATCTCGGAACCCGGTCTCGACGAGCTGCTGGGCGAGGCCGTCGCACGGGGTCGCCTCAGCGTCGCTTCGGTCGGGGCGGCGGTCGAATCGTCCGACGTGATCATGGTGGCCGTGGGCACACCCAGCGCGCGATCCGGCTCCCTGGATCTCAGCGCGGTGCACCGCGTGGTGGAGGAGATCGGCGCCGCCCTACCCCACGACGGCAGGTTCCGCACGGTCGTCATGCGCAGCACCGTGCTGCCGGGAACAACCGATGAGCAGGTGCGGCCCCGACTGGAGGAGCGCTCCGGGCTGCGAGCAGGTATCGACTTCGGCCTCGCAACGAACCCTGAGTTCCTGCGCGAATCGTCGAGCATCCGCGACTTCTTCGATGCGAGCCGGACGGTCATCGGGGCGGACGACGACCGCAGCGCCGAGGCGGTCCGCCACGTGTACGAGGGCGTGAAAGCTCCCACCTTCGTCGTGCCGATCCGAACCTCCGAGATGGTGAAGTACACCGACAACGCCTTCCATGCGGTGAAGATCGCCTTCGCGAACGAGATCGCGAGCTTCGCTCGGGCGCACGGCGTCGATGGGCGCGAGGTGATGCGGATCATGGCCTCCGACGACCGGCTCAATATTTCGCCGGCGTACCTACGTCCGGGGTACGCGTTCGGCGGCTCGTGCCTTCCGAAGGACCTGCGAGCCATCACCGACCGTGCCAGGAAGAGCGAGGTCGACGTGCCATTGCTCACCGCGGCGCTCGCCAGCAATACCGTGCATTTCGAGCGTGGCGTCCAGCTGGTCGAGGCGACGGGAGCTCGGCGGGTCGCCCTGGTCGGCCTGAGCTTCAAGAGCTCCACCGACGACCTTCGTGAGTCCCCGGCAGTTGCGCTCGCCGAGCGATTGCTTGGACGCGGATACGAGCTCTCGATCTACGACGACGACATCCACCCCGACCGTCTGCGCGGCGCGAATCGGGCATTCATGGATGCCCATCTCCCCCATCTCGGCCAGTTACTCGCCAGATCGCTGGACGCGGCCATCTCCGACAGTGACGTGGTGGTGGTGACGAAGGTCTGGTCCGATGTCGAGGGCCTCGGCGACTGCATGCGCGAGGACCAGGTGCTGGTCGATCTCGCGGGCGGACCTGCGGCATGGGCTGAGCGCGGGGACCGATATATCGGCATTGGCTGGTAGGGAGCCGCAGAATCCAATGGACGAGCCGCGTCGCCCGATCGAGGTGACGGTCGAGATTCCGTCGGGGAGCCGCAACAAGTACGAGTACGACCATGAGCGGCACCGGTTCGTGCTCGACCGGGTCCTGTACTCGAGCGTCCACTATCCCGCCGACTACGGGTTCATCGAGGGCTCGATGGCCGAGGACGGAGATCCGCTCGACGTGCTCGTCCTCATCGCCGAGCCGACGTTCCCCGGCTGCGTCGTTCGGGCGCGTCCAGTCGGCGTGCTCGACATGACCGACGACAAGGGCCACGACTACAAGATCCTCGCCGTCGCGCATGACGACCCTCGCTGGGACCGGGTGGTGACAATGGAGGACGTGTCACCCCATCGGCTGCTCGAGATCGAGAACTTCTTCGAGACCTACAAGACCCTCGAGAAGCGCGCCAGCGACGTGCAGGGATGGCTCGGGATCGACGACGCGTGGCGGATCATCGGCGAGGCCATGGCCGCCGGAGCGAAGGCGCCGACGACCGAGCCGGGCACCTGGCGCTGAGCGGGACGGGCGTGGCGGTCCCGGTGCGGGCGGATCGCGTGGGGTCCGGGTGGCATGCCGGCACATCGGGCCAACTTTCGATCTGAGCAAGTTATCCGGCCGGGAAGCGCTGAACGGGGTCAGCTCCGTGGCGTAAACACGCGTCAGGGGAGGCTTACGCCGACGTACGAAGCGCCGAAGTCCAAGGCTCAGCGGGTTAACGTGCACAGACGCGATGTTGGGCAGACGTGGACGCAAAGCGGCTGCCAGGAGAGGCGTTGGGCAGGCATGGCATCCGGGATTGGTCAGCGCATGGCGCGGTAGAGAAACGCGCCCATCTGGCCGCGCTTCACGAGACCGTTGGGGCAGAAGTTCGTCCCGCCGCAGCCGAAGGTGATGCCGGATGCCGCGAGTCGGCTGATGTTCGATTCGTGCTTGTTGCCGGCATCGTCGGTGAAGTAGTCGCGATCGGCGGCCGGAAGGTTGAAGGCGCGCCCCAGGTGGGTGGTATCAGACCGCCGAGTACACCTCCAGCAGCCGCTGGGCGGCGAGGCCCCAGTGGTACTGCTCGGCCACCGCCCGACGACCGCGCACGCCCATGGCCCGCCCCTCGACGGGATCCGCCAGAACCGATGTGATGGCCTTTGCCATCGCCGCCGCCGAGGTCGGATCGGCCACCACGCCGCAGCGGCAGCCCTCGACGACCGCGCGCACCTGCCGGAAGTCGCTGGCCACCACCGGCAGCCCCGCCGCGAGGTACTGGAACAGCTTGTTCGGCAGCGAGTACCGGTAGTTCAGGCAGGACGGCGGGATGGGGCTGACCCCGAGGTCGGCCGAGGCTGCGACGCCAATGACCTCCGCCGGGGGCACCGGCGGCAGCAGGTGGACGCGGTCTTCGATGCCGAGCCGCGCGGCCCGGGCCCGTAACGGATCGGCGAGCAGACCGTCTCCGACCAGGACGAGCTGGGGCCGATCGGTCAGGGCAATGGCGTCGACGAGCGTCTCCAGGCCGCGGCCTCCCATCAGGCCGCCGAGGTAGAGCACGATCTTCCGATCCGGCCCGATTCGTGCGCCGCCGGGCAGGCTGCGAAGGGTTCGCGTGCCCGACACAGGCTCGAGCTCCGGGTAGTTCGGGACGAGCGCGACGCGGTCCAGTCCGTATCGGTCTCGGAGGTGCTCGACGATCGGAGGGCTGACCGTGATGGTGGCCGCGGCGCGCGGGACCAGTACGCGCTCGACGAGCGTGTACCAGGCCTGGTGGAGCGCGAAGGAGACGCGCCCGCGCTCGCGCCGCGGCCGGCCGAGCCACAGGTCGTGCGCGTCGTAGACGAACG
>JAHWJF010000030.1:0-8469 GCA_019348515.1 Chloroflexota bacterium
GACTTGGCGTGATACACGATGTCGTCGAGGGTGACCGGGACCGTTGAATCGTGACCCTGGACGACCATCCCCAGCGAATCGCCGACGAGGATGATGTCGACGCCTGCCTCTTCCGCAAGTCGCGCAAAGGGAAAGTCGTAGACTGAGACCATGCTCAGTCTCGGCCCAGACTTTCTCTCCCTGATGTCGTGCGCCGTCAGTCTGGTGCGCTCCGATTTCTGACCGCTCTCAGTCGCCATCGTTCGACTCCGCCGTGCTCAACGCTCTCTCCTTAGCTCGAATCAACGCGGCTACGACTCGCGTCGCGGGCGTCGCGATGCCTGCCTCCTCGGCCGCCTTGAGAACGGCCTCGTGAATCGCCGCGACCTCGGTCGGTCGTCCCGCGTCCAGATCTTGAAGCATCGACGATCGGTTGTCTTTCGTCGCGGTGGCGGTTTCAAGGATTGCGCGGCGCATCCCGCCGAGCTCGATCCCAATCTCATACGCGGTGCTGGCGACTTCCTCCGCAATGATTTCCGCCGCGTCGAGCAGGCTGGGAGTCGTCACGATCGTCCCATTCGGAAAATTTCCCACGGCGGTCAAACCGTTGATGGCGGCGTTGACGGCAAGTTTCTGCCACACCCAACGGTCGATATCGGGTACGGTCGTTGCAGCGAGTCCAGCGTCGGCGAAGACACTGGCCAGCTTTACCGCGGCCGCCGCGTCTCGCTCGTCGAGGAAGCCAACGAGCGTTGGTCCTTCGCCAGCATGCTTGACCCAGCCTGGACCGAGCCGGGTGGCTGCTTGCGAGGTGACTCCAACGAGAATCCGTGGGCCAGGGCCGAGCACCGAGCGAATCCTCTCGGCATTTCCCAGCCCATTTTGCAGCGTGAGCACGATGTGATCGGGGGAGACATACGGCCGAATGGCATTCAACGCCGAGACTATGTCGACGGACTTCACGAGCACGATCAGCGCATCGGCGTCGCTGACAATGGCGGGGTCGTGCGTGGCCGAGACGATCACCTGCTCGGCTGTCCCGTCTCGTGCTTCGAGCCGCAAGCCCTGGTCACGTAATGCTTGGAGATGGGGAGTCTGGCGCCCAAGGAGCGAGACTGCATGACCTCGTTTTGTGAGAGCCGCTCCAAAGAGGCTCCCCAGCGCGCCGGGGCCGACGATGACAATTCGCATACCTCTCCCATTGGCGCCGAGGATGCATTGGGGCGATTCTTTCCCGGGCGGCGCTCGCAGACTAGATCGGTATGGCCCGATTCAGTCGCAGCACCACTACTTCGTCGATGGAGCCAGGCTACAGTGGATCGGGTAACGGTTGCCGCGGCCGTTCGGTGATCGACGCGCGATCGAATTGCGCAGTGGTCTCAGCCACGAGCTCAGGACGCTTAGTCAGCTCGAACACTGAGTCCGCAACCCGTCTTCGTACGCCACCAAGATCGACATAGGTTCGCTGCCCGGCGAGTTCCCGCGAACGCCCGCCCTCGCGATAGTGTCCCCATAACACCAGCCAGCCGCGTTCGACAGGGGCAACCTGGACGAATCTACTGAAGTCCTTCCACGTGAACACCGAGCGGTCAGCGGTCGCGGCACTCAACGGCATCCACCTCGGTCGCGCTTTCAGACCTTTTCACTGGGTCTTTCGGGGATCAAGCGCATCCCGCAAACCGTCCCCGATGTAATTGATCGACAGCACGGTCAGGAAGATCATCGTACCTGGAAAAATGGCCTCATGGGGCGCGATCTCGAAGCGATCTTTCGCCTCGTAGAGCATGCTGCCCCACGTCGGGATGTCGGATGGGAAGCCGAGACCCAGGAACGAGAGGGCCGACTCGGTGATGATGGCCGCGCCGACCCCCAGGGTGGCCGCGACGATGATCGGGCTCATCACATTCGGTAGGATGTGCCGGAACATCTGGGACGCCCGCGACGATCCCATAGCCTCGGCGGCCTCAACAAACTCCTTCTGCTTGGTTGCGAGAAAGCTCGCCCGGACGAGGCGGGAGGTCGGCATCCAGTTGAGCAAGCCGATCACCAGGACGATCAGGACGAAGATGCCGGTTACCCCACTCCCGGTGCGCCTCTGGAAAAAGTCATAGAACGCCTGCTTATACAAGAAGCTGATCACCAGCAAGAGCGGGACTTGCGGCAGGGAGATGAACAGATCCGTCAAGCGCATGAGTAGCGTATCGGTGAGACCACCGAAGAAACCCGAGGTTGCCCCGATTGCGGTCCCCAACAGGATGGCCACAAGAGCTGCAACGATCCCGACAGCGAGCGAGATGCGGCCACCCCACAACATCCGCGCCAGCATGTCCCGTCCCAATGAATCGGTCCCGAAGGGATGTTCCCAGGATACGCTGGTCCCGCTGACCGAGAAATCGATCTCGTCGATTTCTTGAGGGTAGAGTGGCGACCCGATAAATGTCGCCAGCAACATGAAAATGAAGAGCGCTAGGCCTGCCATTGCTAGCTTGTGCTTGCGGAACTGACGCCAGGCGTCGCCCCACAACGAACGCTGCTCTTTTACCAGCAGTTGTGCGTCGATGGTGGGTAGGGCCGGTAATGCGTAGTCAGGAGCGTTCACCGCGGCAGACGGGGTTGTGCTCCCTTTGCCGAGTGTTCCCGAAGGAGCGGTCTTGAGGTTGATATCAACACCCTGCGTCATACCTGGCCTCCGCAACCGAGAGAGGTACGGCGGTGAACATCTGCTCGACCAGAAGCCGCCCGTGACTGCTGAAGCGGGTGTTCCCGCGCGTGGCGGCGCGTCGTACTCATCACACAAGCACGGACACGTGGCGCCTACGAGTAGCGAATGCGCGGATCGAGCACGGCATAGAGAATGTCCGCGATGACGTTGAAGAGCACCACAAGGACGGCGATGCCGAAGGTGATCGCCATGACGACAGGCACCTCCTTGCTGTAGATGCCGTCAATGAGCGCGCGACCGATACCCGGAATGCGAAAGATCTGCTCGGTGATGATAGCGCCGCCGAAAATCTCAGGCACTTGCAGCGCGAGCACGGTCACCACCGGAATCAGTGCATTGCGCATCGCGTGAAGGACGACCACCGACTGCTCGCGTAGCCCCTTCGCCCGTGCGGTGCGGACGTAGTCCTGACTAATGGTCTCCAGCATCGACGCGCGGACAAAACGCATGAGCTGCGCCGCGCCAGCAAGTCCCAGCACCGTGATTGGCATGATGGACTGTTTCAGATTCGGCAAGAAACCACTGACCTCGGAGTCGTAGACAAATGGCAACCAGCCAAAATAGACACTGAAGACGAGAATCAGCAGGATGCCCGAGAAGAACGTGGGAATGCTGAACCCCAGAAAGGCGAACGTCGTCGCCGCCTGGTCGAAGAGCGAATACTGCTTGATGGCGGACAGAACGCCGATCGGTACCGCAACGAGGATGCTGAGCAAAAACGCCGAACCAGAGATCGCGAGTGTAGTGGGCAAGCGCGCCATGACGTAATCGCGGACAGGGATCTTGGCAGAGTAAGACTGCAGCCAATCTCCTTGCACGTACGCTGACGCCCAACGCAAATATTGCACGTGGATCGGATCGTCGAGTCCCATGGTCTTACGGATACGTTCGCGCAATTCCGGGGGAACATTGGGGTTATTGGCAAACCCGGACAGGGGATCGCCCGGCGCGAGCGCCAGGATGCTGTAAACGACCATGCTGATGGCGATGAGCGTGATTATCGAGATAATCGCCCGGCGAATCAGGTAACGTCCCAACCGGCGACCTCCATGTCACCTATATCGAGCCTGGATCCTGCAGCGGTTGCCGGTCTTGGTCGGTCGTCCAGCCCTGAGACGTCATTCCCCGCGTGACGTGCGGTAACGCCTGGGCACGTTGCCCGTCCGGAAGATTCGGCTGATGGTACGGCCCGTATCAATGAGCGTCAAGCGGTCGCCAGGCATCCGAGCGTTCGGCCAGAACCGTCGAATGCATTCTGTGGTAGGATGCCGGGTCGCGTTTCCGGGCTGGATCGTACCAGGCCTCCCGGATTTTTTTCCGTGACCCACGCGGCTGAGCGGGCATTCGGATTCACGAGCAGGTATTGATGATGGCACAACAAGAATTTACAGCACAGCGGCGCACGGTGGTCGGGAAGAAAGTCCGCCGGCTCCGCCGCGAAGGACTGGTACCCGGCGTCGTCTACGGACCGGTTGTGGATGGAACGGTCCCCGTGAGCGTCGATCGCCGGGAGTTCGTCAAGTTCTATCAGACCAATGGGCACTCGACGCTTTTCGTTCTCCGTTGGGAGGACGGCGATCAATCCGTGTTCATCCGAGAGGTGCAGCAGGATCCGGTTCGCCGCGAGCCGCTCCATATCGACTTTTTCGCCCCGAACCTGAGAATGCCGGTCCGCGCGGTTGTGCCGATCGTCTTTCACAACCCCAGTTCTACGATCGACGGCAGGCTCGCCGAGATTCGCACCGAAGTCGAAGTCGAGGCGCTGCCGGCCGGTATTCCGCACCAGATCGACGTCGATGTCTCGCAGCTAGTTCAACCTGGCGACGCGATCCGAGTGGGAGACCTCCCGATGCCGGACGGCGTGACCGTGGTCACGGACGAAGGCGAATCCGTGGTTCAGATCGAAGCCGTGTACCAGGAACCAACGGAAGCTGAAGAGGCCGCTGCCGAGGCCACACCGGAAGAGGAGCCGGCCGCCTCTGCCGACGAGACCGCAGAACAGGAGTAAAGACTGGGGCCTGGAACTAACAGTCCAGGCCCCGCCTCAATACACGCGCAAAAAAGAACGAGGGCCGGACTCGTGTCCGACCCTCGTTCCCAGGCATCACGGCAGCCGCGCCTTATCGGCGAGCGGCCTCCACCGTGATGCCCTTTGTACCGTGACTACTCATGGGCATCACCTCCTTTACCCTAATCGGTCCCGGAGTTTACGTCGCTTCTCGCGGCGTGAGTTGAAAGGTACCACGACCCCCGATTGATGGTCAAGGGTGCGGCTACAAGTGTCATGCACATCCCACGGCAATCACGGCTGCGCGGGTGGGATGACGAGCTCCTGTCCCACCAACAGACGGTTAGGGTCAGAGAGCGGGTTTGCGTCGAGAATCGCGTCCTCCGACACGCCGAACCGGGCTGCGCTCCCGGCAAGCGTATCCCCTTCGCGCACCACGTATCGTTGCTGCTCACCTGGTGTCGGAATCGGAGGAGGGCCTGGAGTCGCCGTCACAACCGCAAGCGTCGGGGCGGGCGCCAACGCCGGCTCCTCGCGGCTCTCCCCACACGCCGCGAGGAGCACGATCGCCGCGAATGCGATTCCGGCGATCTTCATTGAGTCGTCCCGCTAGACTGGGAGGCGCCCCGTCACGAGTGCTTCTGATTCCTCGGGCCATAGGTAGGCCTCGGGTCGACGGTTCGCCAGGGAAGGGATTTGCCGGCGCACCGTTTCGACCCGCATCGGATCGATGGTCGCCTGGGCTGTTCCCACACCGTCGGGTGCGGTGGCCAGGACTGTGCCCCACGGATCGACCACCATTGAGCGACCGTAGCACCATTTGCCTGGCAGATACGTCCCCCACTGGGCCGGCGCGACCATGTAGATCTCGTTCTCGATGGCCCGAGCGCGGATTAATGTCTCCCAGTGGTCCTTCCCGGTCATCAGGGTGAACGCCGCGGGCAGAATGACCGCTTGCGCGCCCTTCAGCGCCAGAATGCGAAAGAGTTCGGGGAAGCGCAGGTCGTAGCAAATGGCCAGCCCGACCTGAATGCCGTCGATCTCGGTGACGACAATTTCAGTCCCGGGTGTGACGGTGGCTGATTCCCGGTACTCGTCGTCGCTGTTCAGGACCACGTCGAACATGTGGATCTTGCTGTAGCGGGCCACGATCTCTCCCTGAGGGTCGATCACGACCGTCGTGTTGTACATGCCGGGGTCGCCGGGACGACTCTCGTAGATGCTCCCGCCATGAATGTAGATACCGTGGCGCCGCGCCCGCTCAGCGAGGAGATCCGTAGTTGGCCCCGGTACCGTCTCGGCGTGATCACGATTTGAATCTTCTGGACCGAGATACGGCCAGACCTCGGGGAGGGCGACCATGCGAGCGCCGGCCGCGGCCGCCCGGTCGATAAGCGCCAGTGCGGCGGCGATGTTTTCTCCTCGGTCGGCCTTCGAGTTCATCTGCAGGACGGCGATGTTCAGAGTAGCCGGCCCGTTTCCGTTTGAGTGACCGCTATGACGTGAGGACATGGCGTTCTTACCCCTGGTGTCGTAAGAAATCGTTTCCAGCGATCATAGCATCGCTCATTCGGCTCGCGGATCATCGGAGAAATTACTGGCCAACCCCGGTTGCGCGAAACCCAATCCAGACGCATAGGACGAGCAGGATTACAAGCCCAAGTACCAGAATCGCCATACAGGATCGTCCGGCCGACTCGACGTCAGCCGCCGTCGTCAGGACAGTGTCGGTCTCAAAGTCCTCTGCGTCGTTGTCGGTGCGGCCGTCCGGTGCACCGCCACCGGGCTCACCAGGTGCTCCCATGCGTCAGCTTGCTCGCGCGTGGGCAGGCCGCGAGAGACGCCAGACATGGGTCATGCGGGTCACGACAGTGAGGTGAGTGCCAATCGCCAGAATCCAGAGAGCAGGGACTACATAGCCCGTAAGGAGACCGAGGGCGAGGATTAACACACGCTCGGGGCGTGCCAGGAGACCGACTGAGGCTTTGAAACCGGCGGCTTCGGCCCGCGCTCGGGCATAGCTGATCAAGAGAGATCCTGCCGTGGCGGCAAAGACCAGCAGCGAGCCGACCCTGAAGTCCTGTGTGCCAAGCAGATACAGGAGCACCCCGCCGTAGACGACCGATTCCGAGTATCGGTCGATCGTCGAATCGAGAAAGCCACCAAACTTGGTGACCGTTCCGGTTGCCCGCGCGACCGCGCCATCGAGCATGTCGAAACCGCTGGCAACGAGGAGGAGCACGCCGCCAAGCCGGAGGTTGCCGCTGGCGATGACTGCCGCAACGAGCAAGTTGAGCAGGAGCCCAACCGCGGTAAGCAGATTCGGGGTGAGACCCCAGCGCGCCAGTGCCTCCCCCAGACGTAACGTGGAGTTCCGGATCCGCGCCCCGATAAGCTCGGAGATCATGCGCTGCCGCCCATCAGACCGTGCTTCTCAACCGTGGCGCGGTTGAACTGTGTAGTGCCCGGTCATAGACGGCGAGCACGCGAGAGGCGATCTCCGGCCAGGCATAGCGCGCGGCTGTCTCTCGACCGTCGGCAGCCATCCGGCGTCGCAATGGCGCATCAGATAACAAGCGGACAATGGCAAGCGCCAGGGCTTGCGCATCCTTCGGCGGCGTCAGAAGCCCCTCTCTCCCGTTGGTCATGACGCTGCGATAGCCTGGAATATCGCCTGCCACCGCGGGTCTGCCTGAAGCCATTGCTTCAAGGAGGACGATGCCGAAGCTTTCCCCTGAAATAGAAGGGGCGCAAAACAGGTCGCAGCTCGCATAGTACCGAGGGAGCTCCGCGGGAGAGGCCAGCCCGACGAAATCGACGTTGCGGACGCCATGGCGCTCCATCAACCCTTCGAATCGATCCCGCTTACCACCGCCGACTACCACTAATCTGGCCTCGGGAAATTGCTGGTGAATAAGAGGCATGGCGCGCAGCAGGTATTTGAAGCCCTTGCGCGGTTCGTTGAAGCGCCCCACAAAGAGGATGCGCGGGACACCATCCCGTGCCCAGGGAAACGGTTCGATGTCATGGAAGCGGTTGACGTCGATGCCGTTGGGAACAATGTCATAGGGTCCGTGAAAGTACTGGCTGACGAAGTTGCGCGCCGGTTCTGAGACCGCGATCCGCGCATCGAGCCGAGACATCATGAACGTCATGTACGGTTTGAACGCGGTGTACCACGGGCTCGAGGCCCGGAACGCGTGAAACGTTGCCACATTTACCGCACGGGAATTGAGTAGCACCAGGTAGGGAAGCACCGGAATGAGCGGCTCATGCAAGTGAATCACGTCGAACTGCTCATTACGCAGGAGTGTCTTCACGGCGGTATAGAGCGTCACGTCGAACGTCACACGAACGGTACTGCCGTTGGCTGGTATCGGCACCGTGCGACCGATCCCATAGAACCCGTCACGTACCTCCAGGCCCCCCTTGCGGCCGCGAGGCGCTAGCACGGTCACATCGTGCCCATGTCGCACAAACTCGGAGCGCAGGTGTCCAATGTGCTCGAATACTCCACCGGGGTGGCCGGTGTCATACGGGGAGACCAGCGCGATTTTCATCGGTCCGCGCCAGGGGACTGTTCGGAAGTATCGATGTGGTCCAGAGGCATTGCACGACCCAGGCGTCTAATGGGACTCATCGCGGCTGACATCGTCTTGTGAGCCTCAACGCACGCCTCGCGAGCGAGGAAGTGCAATGATGCTGAGCTTGCTCCCACCGATCATAACAAAGCTGGGGAGCCGAAATGTCAGACTGATCG
>JAHWJF010000030.1:8569-14051 GCA_019348515.1 Chloroflexota bacterium
GTGCCGGACAACGCCGAGGTCGTGACTGATGAAGAGGTAGGAGAGATCGCGCTCGTCGCGGAGACGCTTCAGCAGTTGAAGGATCTGGGCTTGAACGGAAACATCCAGAGCACTCACCGGTTCGTCGGCGACGATGAGCTCCGGGTCGACAGCAAGCGCTCGGACGATGCCGACCCGCTGCCGCTGACCCCCGGAGAGCTCATTCGGGTAGTGGCCCGCCCCCTGGCCACGTAGTTCTACAGTCTCCAAGAGCTCGCGGATTGCCTGGGCGTGTCCACCCGTTCGACCATCTTGTGAAAGGTGAGCACCTCACCGAGGGTCCGACCGACAGTCATCCGTGAATTCATGGATGAATTTGGGTCCTGGAAGACGATCTGGAGCTGTTTCCGCCGGAGGCGCATTGCCGCCTCGTCTCGCGGATCGATGCGTTCGCCCTTGATCATCATCTGGCCCGCAGTCGGCGGTTGCAGGAACAAGACACAGGGCCGCGTCCTCGTCTTGCCGCAACCACTCTCCCCAACCAGCGCCAGCGTTTTCCCCTTGGTGACACTGAAGCTCACACCGTTGACCGCGCGCACGGCCTGGTGCGGCAACTGGCACACCGCATCGCCGACAGAGCGCCGCACCGGGAAGTGTTTGGCCAGATTCCGCACCTCGAGGCACGGCGCCGCGCCGTTCCCGCTCGCCAAGGTCATCCGCTGGCGGCCCTGCGAATACGTCAATTCCGCGACGTGAAGAGATCGTCCCCGCGAAATGACAGGCCGCCGCGTGACCCGGAGCCACCACTCGCATGGCGACCTGGGCACAGACCGGCTCTCGATAGGTGCAGCACGGATGAAATGGGCATCCTGGCGGGGGTGAGCCATGTCTGGCGGAGCATCGTCGATCGGCTGTGGGGCAAGGCCAGGAAGATCGGGGCGAGGGATCGCGTTCATCAGTCTCAGGCTGTAGGGGTGTTCCGGATCATCAAAAAGAGTGGCCCTCGCAGAAGCCGTCCAGAGCTTGCAGATTTCCGACGTCGATCTCCGCGCGCGAGATCGTACAGCAGTCCGCCGTTCCACGCGCTGTTGCGGCGACGAACGCGGCGGTCAACCGCCGTGAGTTGTGATCGCCATTCCATCCCAGGCGATCTCGATCCCCTCAGGGAGAAGCTTTTCGGCGTCTACGTGGCTGGTCTCGTGTGAGAGATGAACAAGGTAGGCGCGGCGAGGCTGCACGGTCCGTACCACGTCAACCGCATCCGAAAAGCTGAGGTGCGTTGGGTGACTCCGTTCTCGCAACCCATTGAGCACGAGCACGTCCAGGTCGTGTAAGAGGTCGAGTGACGTGGGAGGAATCTCCTTGGCATCGGTGATGTAGGCGAGGTCACCGAATCGGAAGCCCGTTATGTGCAAGCGGCCGTGGATGACGGGAACGGGGATGATCTCGTGGCCAAAGAGGTCAAACTGCCCGTCGATCTCGTGCAGGATGAGGTCCGGTTTGCCACCGTAGAAGGGAAACGCATCGGTGAAGGTGTAGGCAAACCGCTCGCGCAGCATCGATGCCGTGCCGGGATCGGCATAGACCGGGATGTGCTGCCCCTGCAGCTCGTTGAAGCGCCGGAGGTCGTCGAAGCCTCCGGTGTGGTCGGCGTGGGCATGGGTCATGAGCACGGCGTCCACCCGGCGCACGCCATTCGCGATCGCCTGCGAGCGGAGTTCGGTCGCGGTATCGATCAGGAGATTGTGCTCGCCGAGACGGACCAGGGCCGAGGTGCGCGTGCGCCGGTCGCGAGGGTCCGTGGAGTGGCAAACCGCGCAATCACAGCCGATCACCGGAATGCCGTTCGACGTCCCGGTGCCGAGGAGAGTGATCTCAGGCATACTCGATCGAGTATAGCGCCGTCGTCACCACCCGATCGTGGTCTACCCAGGATCTCTTGAGGAGCAGACAGGCATGTTGAGGGTGCCTCCCGCCTCCAGTTCCATCGTGGATGCCGCTGGCCACACCCCGGCCATCTGGCTCGATCGCCTTACGACCGGGTTGCCAGGCCGTGTCTTGTTGAAACTCGAATCGATGAACCCTGGTGGCAGCATCAAGGACCGCGCGGCTCTGCAATGCCTGCGCGATGCGGAGCAGGACGGCCGGCTTCGGCCCGGCATGCCCGTGGTTGAGCTCACCAGCGGCAACATGGGCATCGGTTTGGCCGTCGCTTGTGCGGTGATGGGCTATCGCATGATCGCCGTGATGAGCGAGGGTAATAGCCCCGAGCGGCGGCAGCTCCTCGCGGCGTACGGAGCGGAGATCGAGCTGGTTGCGCAGGCGCCCGGCTCGCGACCCGGTCAGGTCAGCGGGGAAGATCTCGCTCTCGTCGAGCTGCGGACATCGGCGCTCGTGGCTGAGCTGGATGCCTGGCGTCCCGATCAGTTCAACAATCCGTCGAATCCGCGCGCCCATGAGCTGGGGACGGGACCCGAGCTCTGGGAGCAGGCCGGGGGCCGGCTCGGAGCGTTCGTCGCTATCGTCGGTACCGGGGGCACATTTGTCGGCGTCGCGCGGGCGCTCAAGGCACGCGATTCCGCGATCCGCTGTCTGGCGGTGGAGCCCGCTGGCGCACAACCCCTGGCCGGCCTGAGCGCGACCAACACCTCCCACAAGCTCCAGGGCGCCGGCTACGCGCTGGTGCCCCCGCAATGGGATCCGGCGCTCTGTGACGGGACGATTCCGATCGGGGACGACGAAGCGGTCAGGGTAGCGCGTGACCTGGGCCGCCGCGAGGGAATTCTTACCGGGTTCTCCACGGGGGCGAATGTCGCGGCAGCGCTCGAGCTCGCCGCTGCCGGGCCGGCGGGGTTCACGGTTGCCACCATCGCCTGCGACACCGGCACGCGGTATCTGAGCACCGACCTTTTCGGCGATGATCCGTCCTGACGCCGCCTGGCCGACTACATCAGGTTCGCCTCCGGCACGGTGAGATGGACCGTGTTGTTGTCGACCCGGGCAATCTGGCTAGCCGCGGCGAAGCGGTCGTTCGCCCACGACACGTCGATGTGGACAAAACCGACCCGCAGGAGCTGGTGCTGGGCAGACTCGGGAAGGTCACCCATGTCATACGAGTCGCCGCCGAGCCCCAGGAATCCCGGGTCAACATCCTCCTGGCCCTCGGTCGTGACGGCATTTGGGTCGCCCATCTTGACGAACTTGACGGTTCCAACTTCTTTCCCGGTCGAGTCGACGACGGTATCGCCAATCATCACCCTGCTGATGGGACCTCCCTCGACCGTATCCGAGTACATCTGGCCTTCGGGTGTATCGTCGGTCGACATCGAGAGTGGATCGCGGTCAGTCATTGGTGCGCCTCCTCCGTTCAATGCGCGTCGTAGCGCCGATCCGGGCGGGCCGTCCGCTCCTTCGGCAGCTGCCAAGGCGGGCAACGGCCGACTTTGTACAGTCCCGGCATCCTATCAAATTGCCTACCAATCGCGTTGGAGACCCAACGTGGCGACGCGCGCTAACTTCTCGCCGCCGCGATCGTGATGAGCACGGCGCAAATAAGGAGAATGGCCAGAACACCCACGACCCCCGCGGCCAGAAGAGTCGAGAACGTTCCCAGGAGAACTCTGGCTGTCTCAGCGGAGCTAGGCGGTCGTCTGGCTCGGTCATCGTGTCAGAGTATCAAGAGCGTATGGAATCCAGCTCACGCACGTCTGAAGGAGTGAAGAACATGATTCGGATCGATGGTTTGGCGGAGGTCGTGCTCAACGTTCGCGACGCGTCCCGCGCGGTCGCCTTCTACGGTGGGTTGCTTGGACTCCAGCGCCTTTCCGCGGAGGGACAGTCCGGCCCGATCTTCTTTCGCGCCGGGCAGGCCAACGGCCATGTTCCGTCTCTCCTCGTCCTGGTGCCTCTTCCCGCCGACGCGCCCGAATTTGCCGCACCGCGCACCCTGCATCACCTCGCACTGACCGTGCCCGGCGCCGCGTTTGACGAAGCGAAGAGCACGCTGGTCGAAGCCGGCCTCGAGGTCCGGGATGGCCAGCACCCGCTGCTCGCGGTCCGCACCATGTACGTCACCGATCCCGACGGCAACGAAGTCGAGCTCATCTCGCCACAGTCCGTGAATTAGAGCGCCGCGCCCAGTAGTGGCATCAGCAACCGTTCCCAGCACGCCGAAAGTGCCTCCCGATACGGCTCGGCGGTAACGATCCGGATCAGACGCCGGTGCTCCTCGTAACGCTTGAAGTCTTCGTCGGTGAGCCCGACAACGTCCCGCCACGGCATCGTGGGCGCAAACCCAACCGGTGGCGTATCGAACGTGACCCACACCTCTGAACGCCAGCGCTCGGGTTTCGGGATATCGATGAGCACCGCTTCGGCGGGAACCTCTTGTCCAATCTCCTCGGCCAGTGCGGCGGAGAGACGAATCTCGACGTCGCGCCGGGCAACGGGATCGAAGAAGAGGTTCCCGAGTCTGGCGTAGAGCTCGAAAGCCCGGGATCCGATCTCAACCGCCCGCTTGTAAATGTGGCGATTGCGCAACGCTCGGGCCAGACCGCGCGTGGCGGCCGGCATCGCATCCGAGTCGAGGCGAGCCAGGAGGGAGGCGTCGTCGTGGCTAATGAGCTCGTCGGCCTGGAGGGCGCCGGCGATCAGGGCCTCCTGGATGGAGCGCAGAAGCATGACCATGCACGCGCGGTTGGTATGGTGCCAGTAGATATTGTCAAACATCTCCTGGCGCGCGTTGATGAGGGAGTGCAGAGGACTGATGCCCTTCTCGCCGATCGCGATGCGAAGCGTTTCTTCACCTCCTGGCCCTTCGACCCTGGCGATGGTCAGCGCGTCGATGAGGCGGCCGGTGTCAACGCCTCCGTATGGCACGTTGCACGCCCTGGCATCACGAGGTAGATAGTCCAGTTTGTCCATGTCGAGGGCGCCGGAGAGAATCCCGCGCAGCAACCGGTCGGCGGGAGGCAGTTCGACGCCGGCAGGATCGACCATCGCGCCAACCCGTCGCGGGTCGATCCCCCAGGCTTCTTCCAGAATGGGTGCGATCTCAGGGCCCTCGATGATGCGCCGGCCGGCGCGTTCATGCGGGATGACCGGCGCTCCCAGCTCTTCGATAGCGTGTGAAAATGGATAGTGCCCGACGTCGTGCAGGAGAGCAGCGGCGACGGCGACCCGAGCATCCTCATCGGTGAGCCAGCGACCCTTGTCGCTGCGGCGAACGTGGTCGACTGCCATTCGCGTGAGGTGCATGACGCCCAGGGAATGCTCGAACCGCGTGTGGCGAGCGCCGGGCCAGACCCGTGAGACGAATCCCAGTTGCTGAATCCGCTCGAGGCGCACAAACGCCGGCGTGCCGATTAGCGCGATGTCCGGTTGGCCCAACGGAATCCGGTCGTACAGAGCATCGCGGACGGTGGTTTCGATGGGGCACCTCGTCGCCGGCGTTTTCCCTCGGTCAATCATGGCGTGAAGGATAGACCGGACGACATTGCGCACG
>JAHWJF010000359.1 GCA_019348515.1 Chloroflexota bacterium
CGACGCGCGCCGGCACGGCGGTCATCAGCAACGACGACGGATAGACCGCGGTCCCACCGGGCGTGTAGACGCCGACGCGATCGAGGGGGCGAACGACCTGACCTAACGCACCCTCGTCGCTGTAGTCGAGCCACGACGTCCGAAGTTGTTTGCGGTGAAATGCGGCAATCTGCTCCGCGGCGAGCCGCAGCGCGTCCTGAACCTCGGGATCGAGACTGGTCAGCGCGGCTTTCCACGCGGCACGCGGCACTTCTAGTTGCGCCGGCGCCTCACCGTCGAACGCGGCCGAATAACGCAGGATCGCTGCGTCCCCCTCGTCGCGAACCTCGGAGAGGATGCGGTCGACGACTTCTTCCGCGCTCAGGTCGGCTCCAAAGACGCGGCGGATGCCCTCCTGCATGCGTGGCGAAAGCTCGGTCTCCTCGAACCCGCGCCGTCGGGTCAGTTCGCGTCTGGCTTCATCCAGGTCACGAATCAGACGGGGCAGCGACGTTGTTGCGGTCTGTGTCTTCATTTCAGAGCGCCTCGATCCAGCAACTTACGCACGCAGCTCTCCGCCGATCTTCCGCAGCGACCGAGCGATCCGCTCTCGCACCTTGCCCAGCTCCGCGTCGGTCAGGGCGCGGTCCGGGGCGGTGAAGGTTACGCGATAAGCAAGGCTCTTGCGGTTCTCTCCGATCTGCGGACCACGGTAGATGTCGAAAAGCGTCACCATCGTGGCCAGTGGTCCGGCCCCAGCCCGCAGTGCGGCTTCGACGTCGGCGGCGGGTGTCTCTTCCGCAACGACGATGGCAAAGTCTTGCTCGACGGGAAGGAAACGGGGCACCGAGATATCAACCGGAACGAGATTGACGATTTCTCGCAGGGCGTCGAGGTCGATCTCGGCAACGGAAACGCGTGGGGTCTCGATGCCGAAGGCCTGGGCCCGGTCTGGACGAAGCTCCCCCAGGATCCCGATCTGGTCGTTGCCGGTGACAAGGGCCGCGGCCCGCCCGGGATGGAGCGCGGTCGAGTCGATGCGCCGGAACGTGACAGCGTTAGCTCCAAGCCGCGAGAGGAGCGCCTCGATCATCCCCTTCAGGTCGAAGAAGTCAAGCTCGCTCTTGTCGGCGGCGCTGAAGCGTCCCAATGGCTCCCGTTGACCGGCAAGAACGATCCCCAGGGCGTTCACCTCGCGGGGCAGCTCCGCGTGGGAGGGAAGATAGAGTCGCGCGGTCTCGAAAAGCCGAACCGCGCGCTCATGTTTGAGATTCTCCGCGGCGACAGCGAGGAGGCTCGGTAGGAGTGTCGGCCGGAGGATGCTCCGATCCGCCTGCAGCGGATTGCGCAGCCGGATCAGCGCCGGTAGATCGACCGGCTGGACGCCGACCGATTGCCGACTCTCGGGGTCGAGCCGATGCAGGTCGTCGTCGCTGATTGCCACGTAGGTGACAGTCTCCCAGGCTCCGGTGCCGGTAAGGACCGAACGCACGGCACGTTGCAGAGCGTAGACGGGGTCCCGCTTTACGGGAGTGGTCTGGCCGGTGGGCAGGCGTTCCGGAAGTGACTCATAGCCGATGACGCGGGCCACCTCCTCGACGATGTCGGCGGCCAGTGTCACGTCACTCCGCCAGGTGGGGACTAGCACCCGCAACGTTTCCCCGTCTCCCTCATCATCGATTTCCGGTGAGAATCCGAGACGGCGCAGCACATCGAGCACCTGCTCGGGTTCGTAGTGAATGCCGAGGAGCCGCTCAATCTCTGCGAAGGGAAGCGACAGTGGGTGAGGCCCGAGGGGCTGCGGATAGACGTCTGCAACCGCGGTCACGGCCGCTCCGGGTGAGAGCTCGAGAATGAGCTGAGTCGCGCGGGCCGCGGCATCCCGTGCGAGATTCGGATCGAGTCCGCGCTCGAAGCGCGCTGACGCGTCGGTACGCAGCTTCAGTTCTCGCGCCGTGCGTCGGGTCACCTTCATGTCGAAGTTCGCCGACTCCAGAATGATTCGTCGCGTGCCATCGTGGATTTCGCTGTTGAGTCCGCCGATGACACCGGCAAGGCCGACCGTGCGCTGCGTGTCGGCGATGACGAGCATCCGCTCGTCGAGCTGCCGCACCTGATGATCGAGCGTCTCCAGAGGCTCGCCCGGCCGCGCGCGGCGTACGACGATGCGACCGTCCTCGAGACGGTCCGCGTCGAAGGCATGGAGAGGCTGCCCGTACTCGAGCATCACGTAATTTGTGGCGTCGACAATGGAGTTGATCGGGCGCACGCCGGCCGCCATGAGCCGTCGTTGCATCCAGGCCGGCGACGGATTGACGTCGATGCCTTCGATCATCACCGCCACATAGCGAGCACAGAGATCCGGCGCTTCGATCGTGACGAGGTCCGCGGGACCCGATGGTGCAGAGGCCAGATCGTAGACCTGAGGCGTCGAGATCGGGCGGTCGGTCAGCGCTCCAGCCTCACGCGCGATGCCCAGGATCGAGAAGTTGTGGACCAGATTTGGCGTGATCTCGAATTCGATAACCGTGTCGCCGAGCCACTCGGCCAACGGTGCTCCCTTCGGCGCCTCGGCGTCAAGCACCATGATGCCCTCATGCTCGTCAGACAGTCCCAGCTCCTTCTCCGAACAGACCATCCCTTCCGAGCGGACACCGCGGATCGAGCTCGGTTTCAGCGTCCGGTACACCTGTCCCTCGGCGTGGCCATCGATCAGACGTGCCCCCGCCAGCGCCAGAGCCACCATCTGGTCTTGCGCGATGTTGGGCGCGCCGGTAACGACCTGGAGCCGATGCTCTCCGGCGTCGACCGTCGCCAGCACCAGGCGGTCCGCGTCCGGATGCCGGTCCACGGCTTCAACATGGCCGACGTAGATGTTGTCCCATGCATCGCCGATCACCGTGATCTTCTCGGCCTCTAGACCGGCCATGGTCAGACGGTGGGCGAGTTCCTTCACCGCGAGACCGGTATCGACGAATTCAGAGAGCCAGCGGAATGGAACCTTCATGCAGAATGATCCTTCGACATCGCGATGCGTCTATGCGGCACGGGCGAACTGGCGCAGAAAGCGGAGATCGTTGCCGGCAAAGGCACGGACGTCGTCGACACCGGAGCGCATCATCGTCAGGCGCTCGATGCCCAGACCAAAGGCGAATCCACTGTAGACGTCCGGGTCGTAGCCAACCGCGCGTAGGACGTTGGGGTGAACCATGCCGGCGCCGCCCATCTCCAGCCAGCCCGAGCCCTTGCAGACGCGGCAGCCGGCGCCTCCACAGATAGCGCAGTCGACGGCGAAGTCGACTCCTGGCTCGACGAACGGGAAGAAGTCGCAGCGAAAGCGTGTGCGCCGCTCGGAGCCAAAGAGTTGGCGCGCCATCTCGGAAAGCGTCCCTTTGAGGTCGGCCATGGTGATGGCGCGGTCGACCGCCAATCCCTCGAGTTGGTGCAGCATCCATTCGTGCGATGCGTCTTGCGCCTCATAGCGATAAACGCGGCCGGGAACCACCACACGGACAGGCGGCTGGGTCTGCTCCATGACGCGTCCCTGCATCGGTGACGTGTGCGTCCGCAGGACGATCTCCCCCGGAAGATCAACATAAAAGGTGTCCCACACGTCGCGGGCTGGGTGGTCTTTCGGGATGTTCAACACGTCGAAGTTGTAGTGGGCGGTTTCGACCTCGGGTCCGAACACCGTCTGGAACCCGAGCAAGGCGAAAATTTCGCTCAGCTCATCGATCATCTGCGAGACCGGATGCGCGGCGCCGAGAATTGGAGGCCTGCCGGGCAAGGTCACGTCGACGGCATCCGTCGCCAGACGTTGCTCCAGGTCACCAGCTACCAGCGCGGCGTGGCGTGCGTTCCAGGCTTCGGTCAATTCGGTCTTGAGCGCGTTGCCACCCCGGCCCGCGGTCGGCCGCTCGTCGACCGGGAGGGAAGCCAGGCGTCGCAGAAAGAGCGTCAACTCTCCTTTGGGCCCCAGGAAGGCACGCTCCCAGGCGATGATCTCCTCGCGCGACCCGGCCTCCGCGAGGTGCTTCGTGGCCCGCATTCGCATGTCGTTGATCGTGTCTTCCGCCGTCATTCTTTGATCACGTCCTATGGCTCCCGCGCCCGGGCATGAAAAAGCCCCTCGGCAGGGACGAGGGGTCTCCACGCGGTACCACCCTGCTTCGCCGGCGTACCGGCGCGCTCGAAATTGCCCACTATCCCTGGGCCTGGAGGACGACTACGCGGCGCGTATTGCACCTTCACCGTCCGGCTCGAGAGGGAATTTCTCCGCCGCGCCACCCTGGCGGTTCTCAGTCTCGACCGCCGTCCCTGTCTGGCACGCCGGCGGGTACTCGTCTCCGTCAGCGCCGTCTCTTCTCCTGTCGGAGCGGAGTATAGCAACCGCGCCCGTCTGCGAGTTTGGCGAGCAACCCGCCCTATACTCGCCGCACAGGCGCAGCCGATTCACTATGGCATCCGGAGAGCCAGCCATCCCGGGTGCCGCGCGGAGTGGGAGGGAAGCAGCGGGTGTATTCGACGATCGAATCGGTTCGGGGCAGGG
>JAHWJF010000031.1 GCA_019348515.1 Chloroflexota bacterium
GGTCAGCGCTGCACCGCCCGCACCCGGCTCTTCCTGCATCAGGAGATCCACGACCGGTTCCTGAATGAGTTCGTGCGCAAGGCCGGCCAGATCCGGGTCGGCGATCCGCTCGAGCACGAGACGCAGATGGGTCCGGTCATCTCCCCTACCCAGGCGAACCGCATCCTCACCTATTGCGAGCGCGCTCAGGACGAGGGCGCAGAGTTGGTCGCCGGGGGCAAGCGCATCACCGAGGGCGATCTCGCCGCCGGCAACTTCCTGGCCCCAACCGTCTTCGACGGCGTTCGACAGGACATGCACCTCGCCCAGGAGGAGGTCTTCGGGCCGGTGCTGGCGGTGATCCCCTTCATGACCGAGGACGAGGTCGTCCAGGCCGCTAATTCCACCATTTATGGACTGGCCGCGACGATCTGGACGAACGACATCAAGCGCGCCCATACCCTGGCCGGGCGGCTCCAGGCTGGCAACGTCAGCATCAACTACCCGACCGTCAACCCGCCTGAGGCGCCTTTCGGCGGCTACAAGCAGAGCGGTCTCGGTCGTGAGCTGAGCCGCCACGCCATGGATCTCTACACCCAGACCAAGAATGTCGTGGTGAACCTCAACCCGCAGCCGTTCGATTGGTATGGGCGCTGGCCCGAGGCGCCAAAGCCGTAGTCCGGAGTCAACCCTGCTCCAGCAGAAGATCCCCGGTATCGGTCCCGGCTCGATTCAGGTCACCCGTTCCCAAACGTTGAGCGAATAATGCTCACGGCCCGGTGGCGTTGAAGACGCTCCACAGGGCCATCCATCACCCCCGCCGGCAAAAATCTCTGCCTGCCGTGAGACTCGGCATGTTTGCCACCTTTGCCACCTTTGCCAGCTTCGATGAATGCTTTCAGTATTCCGGGTGAGGACAAAAGGCAGAGTCACTCTCCACCCATTCCCAATCGCCATCCAGTCCGGCTGAGGGGAACAGCGGAGGATTGGGATCGGGGTGCTGCGCTCTGGTCAGCACGCCTCGAATGACTCGACGGTTTCCTCAGCCGTCCTCATTCACGCCGGCCAACTTGATCCCGGCCCGAAGCTCTTTGCCATAGGTCGCATACTGCTGGCCGATGCGCATCCCGGCTTGTTCATACAACCGGGTCGCCCCGGTTGGGCTCTCCGCATCAACACCGAGCGCGAACCGTCGCATCCCTCGTCCATACAGCTCGCGGAACGCGTGAGTCAGCAGGGCGAACCCGAGTCCATGTCGGCGCCAAGACCTCCGCACCGCGAGCGTGTCGATCCATCCGATCCCATCCGAAATGCTGCACAAGACGGCCGCCACGGGCTCCCCATCGTCCAGGACCAGGAACCAGAGGCTGGGGTCGAAATGCGACCTTTCACGCCGCTCGCGCCACTCCTCGAACGGAATCGCTACGTGACCCCAGTGGTCGGCCATCGCCTCTTCTGTCGTCTCGTAGAATGCTCGCAGGTCTTCATCCGCCTTGCCCCGCCGCAGGGTGATGCCGTCCGGCCACGAGGCAGCCGATGGCCCCTCGCTGAAATCGATCTCCATGCGATAGTAATAGCGGACCGGGGAGTACCCCTCCCGCTCCAGCAGCGAGCGGGCCTGTGGATTCAGGGCGTTGAGCCAGGTGTTGACGACGACCCGCGTCCCCGGCGGCGCCAGCGCGATGTGCTCCCTGGCCCTCGACTCGGTCAGACGAACCAGCGTCGTCCCGATTCCCTGCCCGTAACGCCCGGGGTGCACGTAGATCTCGACATCCAGCCGCACGTGCTGTCGATCCTTCACATATCCGTATCCCGCGAATGCTCCGTCTGGCGCAACAGCCACCCACGCGTCGTGCTCCAGGTCGAGCAGCTTCCAATCTCCCTCGATATCGTCGCCGCCATACCCCTGGGACTCGCCAAACTCCTCGATCTCCGAGGCGACGATGACCGCGTGAACGGCGGCAACGTCAGCAAACACAGGGCGGCGGACGGTATATCCAGGCGCGAGGACCTCAGTCACCGTGCGGCCCACGATTTCTTGGCCCGTTGTGATGCAGTCATGGAGAAGGTGTACCACGCGGAACGTCGTGCCAAATAGGTGCGGCCTTCTCACCGACTCACCGACTTGCCGTTTCACGCCGCAATGACACGCCGCTCCCCATCGGTGGATACTTGGCAGAGTTTGTGCGTTTCACGGTGATTAAGGATGGAACCTGGATTGACTGCTTCGATAGATGCCCCGGCCGCCGCGACCGCCGGCGACAATTTCACCTCCGTCGACGAGTTGGAGCGCGGGCTGCGCGACCAGCGTTACGTCGCGGAGCGCGGCCTAGCCACAACGCTCTTTCTCACGTTGAAGCTCGGCAAGCCGCTCCTGCTGGAAGGGGAGGCTGGCGTCGGCAAGACGGAGATCGCCAAGGTCCTGGCTGATGTCCTCCGCACTCCGCTCATCCGTCTCCAGTGCTATGAAGGACTCGACGCGGCGACGGCGATCTACGAGTGGGACTACCCGCGTCAGATGCTCTATCTGCGCACTGTCGAAGCGACCGGCGGTGAGAGCCGGGAGGCGGTTCGCCACGATCTCTTCTCGGAGGAGTTCCTGCTCAAGCGCCCGCTCCTGCAAGCCATCGACGCCGCCCACGAGCGCGCCCCCGTCCTCCTCATCGACGAGGTCGACCGCGCCGATCAGGAGTTGGAGGCGTTCCTGCTGGAGCTCCTCTCCGATTTCCAGGTAACCGTCCCCGAGATCGGCACCATCCGCGCCGAGCACGTGCCGGTGGTGATCCTCACCTCGAACCGCACCCGCGAGATTCACGACGCGCTCAAACGGCGGTGCCTCTACCACTGGATCGACTTTCCCAACTACGACAAGGAGTTCCGTATCCTCCAGGCGCGCGTACCGGAAGCGCCGGAGAACCTGGCGCGGCAGATCGTCGCCTTCACCCAGGGACTGCGCGGTATCGATCTCTTCAAACCGCCGGGTATGGCCGAGACACTCGACTGGTCGCGGGCGCTGCTCGCGCTCGGTACGGCCAATCTCAACGAGCAAGCCGTCGACGATTCACTCGGCGTCATCCTGAAGTACCAGGAGGACGTCGACAGCGTACGCGGGGACGTGGCCGCCGACCTCGTTGGACGCGCGCTTTTGCAGGTCTGAAGTCGGACCGCCGATGACTGTGACACCGAACGATAGCGCTCGTCCCCAGTTGCCGCCGATCTCTCCCAATCTGATCCAGGCCAACCTGCTGACCTTCGGCAGGCGGCTGCGGGATGCCGGCCTCCCGGTCGGTTCGGGGCAGATCCTGTCGCTCGTCGACGCCCTGGCCACGATCGACGTCTTCCGCCATGACGACGTCTATCACGCCACCCGCGCGAGCGTCGTCACCCGTCCCGAGCAGATCCCCATCTTCGATCTGGAGTTCTCCCGCTTCTGGCGGGAGCTGCTCGGCGCAAAACCCGCTCCTCTCGATCCATTCGTCCCCCAGAACGCTCCCAGCGAGCCGCCGCTTCCGGACGTGAGCAAGAAGAAGACGGAGCAGAAACACACACCGGAAGGCGCCGACGACGAGAAGGACATCTTCCACGTCAGCGAGGGTGAGGAAGACTCCGCCGCCGAAGAGGAGTTCGAAGCCTCCCCGGACGATGTCATGCTCTTCAGCTCGCGTGAGATGCTGCGGCGCAAGGATTTCTCCCAATGCTCGCCAGAGGAGATCGCCGAGGCCCGCCGCATCATCGAAGGGTTCACCTGGCGGCTCGGCACGCGGAAGACGCGGCGGCGCATGCGCGCGAAGCACGGCAATTTCATCGATCCCCGCGCCACCCTGCGCGGCTCCCTGCGCCACGGCGGTATCCCGCTCGAGCTACGCCGTCAGAAGCGAAAGATCCGCACTCGTCCGCTCGTCGTCATCTGCGACATCTCGGGTTCGATGGATCGCTACGCCCGCCTCCTGCTCCGCTTCGTCCATGCCCTGGGTCAGGGCCTGGACAATACCGAGGTCTTCGTCTTCGGGACACGTCTAACGCGCATTACCCGGGAATTGAGAAAGCGGGACGTCGATACCGCGTTGACCCAGGTCGTTAGCTCGGTCGAGGACTGGTCGGGTGGGACGCGCATCGGCGAGGCGATCAAGGCCTTCAACTTCAAGTGGGCGCGGCGTGTGCTCCGCTCCGGGGCAACGGTGGTGGTCATCAGCGATGGCTGGGATCGGGGGGATCCTGAGCTGCTGGGCCGGGAGATGGCCCGCCTGCAGCGCTCCTGCCGGCGTCTCATCTGGCTCAACCCACTCCTCGGCGCGCCCGGTTACCAACCGCTCACCCAGGGCATGCGCGCGGCGATGCCGTACATCGACGAGTTTCTACCGATCCACAACCTGCAGAGCCTCGAGGCTCTCGCCGATCTGCTCGGTCAGGTCGAGGATGAGCCACCGGTGCGCCGGTTCGTGCCGCCTCCCGCTGCCGCATGATGATTCATGTTGAGGTAAGCGGTCAGGAAGTCACGGCGAGCAAGGCGGGGAGATTGTAGGGACGAGGCCTGCCTCGCCCGCCACGATGCGCCGGGCCGCTATGTATCCGTCGCCGCCGTTCCGATCGTCGTTGCGGCGCGGTCGGGAGCGCGGGCCACGCGCTTGCACGTGCAGGCGCCGTCCTTCGAGCTGCTACTCGATTAGGACTGGACAGCACCCGCTACCATTGAGGTCAGAGGCGCCCCACGTCCGCGCCGCGAAGCACGCGAGCGCAACACGTCGAGAAACGAGAGATCACCATCATGAAAGACATCCTGCCTGAGGTCGATGCCTGGCGATCCGCCGGCAATCAGGTGGCGATCGCCACCGTCGTTAAAGTCGAAGGCTCCGCACCACGTCCGGTCGGCGCGACGATGGCCGTCTCCTCCGCCGGCGATCTCGCCGGGTCAGTCAGCGGCGGATGCGTCGAGACCGCCGTTTTTGAGGAGGCGCAAGAGGTGCTGCGCACCGGACAGCCGAAGCTGATCCGCTACGGCATCACCGACGAGATGGCCTGGGACGTGGGGCTGGCCTGCGGCGGCACGATCGAGGTCTTCGTCGAGCCGGTTACGGAATGACCGGTCTCGCGCCCTCGCGCGTCGAGATCCAGGCCCGCCTGGAACAGGCCCTTGCCGAACGTGTCCCGGTTGCAGTGGCCACGGTCGTGCGCGGCGGTCAGGTTGGCGCGAAGCTGCTGATTCTCCCCGAGGAGACCCTCGGCGGTCTCGGGGATGCGACGCTCGACACTGCCGTTCAATCCGATGTCCCCGAGCTGCTGGCACGCGAACGGTCAGAAACACGTCCGTATGACGTGGCCGGCCACGACGAGCCGGTCGAGGTGTTCATCGAGACGTTTCCGCCGCCACCGACGCTCTTGATCTTCGGCGCGGTCCATGTTGCGCAACCATTGTCTCGCTTTGCCAAGGCGCTGGGCTTCGACGTGGTCGTCTCCGATGCGCGCGCCAAGCTAGCCACGCGGGAGCGCTTCCCCGACGCTGACCGCATCATCCAGGGGTGGCCCGACGAGACGCTGGATCAGGTGGAAATCCTGCCAAATACCTACGTCGCCATCCTTTCCCACGACCCGAAATTCGACGAACCGGCTCTCGTCGGCACACTGGCCACTCCCGCGGCCTACATCGGCGCGATCGGGAGCCGCAGCACCAATGAGGACCGGCGTCGCCGTCTCGCCGAGGCCGGGATGAGCCCGGAGCAAATTGCCCGTATTCGCGCGCCAATCGGGCTCGACATCGGCGCCGCCACCCCCGAGGAGATGGCCATCAGCATCCTGGGCGAGATCATCGCCCTCCGCCGCGGTCGCTCCGGCGGGTCACTCACGTTTGCGACTGGCCGCATCCGTGGTGAAGGGGACCCCACGGTTGGGGACAGGGACCCCACGGCCGTGTACAGGAACCACGCGGTTGGGGACGGTGAGGGCGCCGCCGCGGCACGATGATCGCCGGCATCGTCCTCGCCGCCGGCCGATCGTCCCGTCTCGGTCGTCCCAAGCAGCTGTTGCCGGTACTCGGCGAGCCGCTGCTGCGGCACACGGTTCACCGCGTTCTGGCGTCATCGTTGGATAACGTGGTCCTCGTCGTCGGTCACAACGCGGACGCGATCCGCGACGCTGTGGCCGGGCTCTCCCTCGATGTCGTCTTCAACCCGGATGCCGCGCTTGGCCAGAGCACCTCGGTTCGAGCCGGTCTCGCCGCGCTGTCTCCAGACAACGACGCGGCCATATTCATCCTCGGCGATCAGCCGGGTATCGATCCGAACGTGATCGACGCGCTCATCTCGGCCTGGAGAGAGTCACAGGCTCCCATTCTTGCCCCGCACTACGAGGACGGCATGGGCAACCCGGTCTTGTTCGACCGTCGGGTCTTTCCAGAATTAGCCGCGCTCCAGGGGGATACCGGTGCCCGCCCCGTGGTCCAGGCATATCACGCATCCGGTGACCTGCAATTGGTCCCGGTTGCTGGCCCCGCGCCACCGGACGTCGATACGGAAGACGACTACGCCGCGCTCGTCGCGGCAATGTCATCACAACCAGCAGGTCGGCCGCCCCGTCCACAAGCGCCACGTCGACTGACACGAGAAGAGACCAACGCCAGCGCGCCCCCAAAGAGCGAAAAGAGCCCCTCTCCCATCGAAACGGGAGAGGGGGTGGGGTGAGGGCTGGCGAGTCGTCGGCGTTGTCCCTCCCACTGTCAGGATTCGACCCTGCACAACATCAAGGGCTACGTGCCGAACGCGCCCTCGTCCACCATGCGATCGAGCACCCGGCCGAACGTTTCCACGGTCTGGTCGATGTCGTCCGTCGTGTGGGCGAGACTCGTCATACCGCCGGAGTGGAACAGGTCCACCCCCTCGAGCATCATCCCCAGGTGAAGCAGATCGTTCTGCGGTCCGTGTGCGCTCCCTTTGAGCGCCTCGGCCGAGACACCGCGCGGCACCCGCATGTCGCCGCCGGTCTGGTTGGGTGCAGACTCACCGAGCTTGAGGTGGAAGACGGAGCTTTCACCCCAGGCATAACCCGGGACGCCACGCTCGACTATCGCCGCGTTGAAACCGGAGCGCAGGCGCGCGGCGAGGTCGTCGCAGGTGACTTGCACGCCCGGGTCTGCCGCCTTTTGCAGACAGGTAGTTCCGGCCGCCGAGACGACCGGGCTGGCGTTGTAGGTGCCCTGATGCCGCACTTTCTTGGTCGCATTCCATCCTGGCTCGTCCTTGAAGGCGAGCATCTCCATGATCTCGCGCTTGCCCGCCACCGCTCCGCCAGGCATACCCCCGGCGACGATCTTGGCCATCGTAGTCAGGTCTGGTGTGACACCGTAGCGCTGCTGCGCTCCCCCCGGTGCCCAGCGAAAACCGGTGATCACCTCGTCGAAGATCAGGACCACTCCATACTTCGTCGCCAGGTCGCGGGCGGCCTGCAAATAGCCCTCGATGAGGGGAATAGTCGCCCACGAACCGCCGCTCGGCTCCAGGATCAGCGCGGCGACGTCCCCTTGGGTCAAACGCTCCTCGAGCATCCCCAGATCGTCGGAAGGCACCACCGCGACGGTGGCCATCACTTCCGGGGGGATGCCGGGGCTGCTCGTTGACTCGAACGGCGGCTTCTCGCCTTTAAGCAAGTAGTCGTGCCAGCCGTGGAAGTGGCCCTCCAGTTTGACGATCGTCGAGCGCCCGGTGAACGATCGCGCCACGCGGATCGCCAGCAGCGTCGATTCCGTACCCGACCCGGTGAACTTCACCTGCTCGGCGGAGGGCACGAGCCGGCTCACCTCCTCCGCCCAGCGCACCTCCAGCTCGTGCCCGGCGCCGAAGTGCGTGCCTTGCGGGAGCTGCGCTTGCATAGCGGCCAGGATCTCGGGGTCGTTATGTCCAAAGAGGAGCGACCCGTGCCCCATCACGAAGTCGATGAAACGATTGCCGTCAACATCCCACTTGTACGCGCCCTGTGCCCTGGCGATGTACGGCGGGAACGGCTTCATGAAGCGGCCGTCGTGGGTGATGCCACCAGGAATGACCCGCCGGGAGCGCTCGTACATCGCCAGCGAGCCAGCGAAGCGCTCGGCGAAATCCTGACTAATCGAGGTCGAAACGGGAGCCTGGGCCATGAATACCTGTCCTCCGGGAATTCCACGCGGTGAAAGCGCCTGCTCGCACTATACGGCAAGACGGCTATCGGCTATCAGCTTTTCTTACGAATCCCGACTCCCGATTCGTCTTGCCGTCTTGCCGTCTTGCCGTCTTGCCGTCTTCGACCGATAGCCGATAGCTCGCCAGCGGGAAGCGTCAGGCGCACTGCCCCAGGTTGCCGCACCAGCCGGAGCAGCATTCGGGACAGTTGTCGCCCCAGTTGCATGAATCCGAGCAGTAGCCGCCAGAGCCAGCACATCCGCCGTCGCAGTCACTCGGGTTCGAGCAGACGCCCGCGCCGCCCGGCATACCAGGGTTTGACGCGCAGCAGACCAGCCCACCGCTGCAGGGATGGAGCGTACCGGTGGCGCAGCCGCAGCCAATGTAGTCGCAGTTGAATCCGGCCCCGCTTCGCGCGGGGATGCTGGCCGCAAGCAGGGCTCCGGCAACGGCTGCCAGGCGGCGCAACGTGCCGCGCCGGGTCTGTCGCGCCGCCAACGAACGGGTCAGTGTGTCGAATCTCTGACCATCCATGCCCGGGTCTCCTATCTCGATGTCGATTGGCGTTGCGTCGTGCAAGTGAGCGCACGGTATCGCGACTTCATCACCGATGCAATACCCACCGTGTCCTATGCGCCGGCCGCGGAGCTGGGATGTGGAATCTCCTCCGGAATTACGCCCTGCAACCCTGGAATCGGCGATACGAGTAACGGCACGAACGCCAGGAGCATCCCGAACGCGCCAACGACCAGGGTCATGGGCAGCCCAATCAGACTGCCGAGGAACCCGCCGGCCAGCGAGCCGACGGGCCGCGACCCCCAGACAATGAAGCGCATGGTCCCGTTCACCCGTCCCAGCATGCGACCAGGGGTGATCGCCTGCCGCAGACTGACCGCATTGACCGAGAAGACGATCACCATGACCCACTGCAGGAACTCCGCCGCCACGACGAGCGGCAGCGCGGCCGAGGGGAACAGGACCGCGAGCGGCACCAGCATTCCAAAAAGGCCGAAGAGGATCTGCGCTCCGAGCAGCACTCTGCCCACTCCCCAGTGGCTACGAGCGGGTCCCGCGGTCACGCTGCCCAAGAGCGCCCCGGCGCCTCCCGCCGCGAAGACCAGCCCAACTGCCTCCGCGCCCAGTCCGAGATCGCGCGTCATGTACAGCACATAGATCGACAGGAACAGGAATCCCGCCAGGTTCATGACCGTCGAGGAGAGCGCCAGCCCACGCAGCACGGGGGACTGCCAAACCGCGCGCAAACCCTGAACGATCTCGGCGCGAAGACTCATCGCCGCGTCGGTCCGTACCGGCCGTGCTTCGCCGGCGCCGATGCGCCACAGAAAGCCGGCCGAGACGATGTACGAGAGCGCATCGACCAGCAACGCCATCGGCGCGCCGAGGAAACGCACCAGTGTTCCTCCCAGGGCGGGGCCGATCACCTGCGCGCTGGACGCGGTCGCCTCCAACCGGCTGTTCGCCTCGACAAGGTCATCCCTGGAGACCAGCGAAGGGATGTAGCTGAGGTAGGCGATGTCGAAGAAGACGGTGAAAATCTCAGAGAGAAACGCGACCGCGATGAGGAGCTCAATGCGGAGCGCACCGAGCCAGGCGGCAACGGGGATCGTCGCGAGCAGCACCGCACGGGCGATATCCGCGGCGATCATCACCGGCCGCCGCCGCAGGCGGTCGACCCACGCGCCGGCAACGAGACCGAAGATGAGATGTGGAAGACCGGCGGCTGCGGCCAGGATGCCGAAGGCCAATGGCGAAGCGCCGAGGCTGAGCGCGGCCAGGAGCGGGAGGGCCACGGCCGTGAATTGGGACCCAACCGCGGACGTCGCTTCCGCCGCCCAGAGGCGCGCGAAGTCGCCGTTGCGGGTCGCGCCCAGCGCGCGGTCCGCTCTTTTGCGGAACGTGCCGGGCTCCAATCTGCTTCGAGGAGAGGATTGACCGGGTCCGGCCAGAGCCGACACTGGGGAGCCAGGGGGCGTTACCGCCCCGTGGCCTTCTGTCATCGATTCCATGCTGATGCTCGCTCCCGAAGTTGCGGGCGCGCTATGTGGCGCTGTTTACCACTGACCTTTTCGCCGAATCACTAGGTCAGCGGGACCTCGAGCATCAGAATGAACACGTTGAGGGGTGCTCCCACTTCACGCATGGACGGTACGTCGCCGTTCAAGCCCGTCGGCGCGGCAGCATAGGACCTCCATTTCTCGTATGCAAGGGCGTACCAGGAACAGCGGCGGCGCTAGTAGACTTGGGGGGTGTCTGAGTCCCCCTCGACAACTCCTGATACCACCCCCGCGATCGCCGATATCGCCGTCTCGGGAGCGCGCTCGGGCGGCGATCGCTTGCTCAGCTACGCCATTCCGTCGCCCATCCGTGGGTCCCTGGACACGGGTCAGGTCGTGTGGGTGCCGCTGCGCGGCAAACCCGCGCTCGGCGTGATTGCGCGCCTCCATGATGAGCCACCTTCGTTCCCACTGAAACCGATGCTCGCACCGGTCGACCCTCAGGCGCGGGTCTCCACCGACCAGCTCGAGACGGCGCGATGGATGGCACGGCAAACCGCGAGCAGCCTCTACGACGCCCTCTCCCTCTTCCTGCCGCCCGGCACTTCACATCGCGCGCGGCCCTACCTCCGGCTGACCAACCCGGTGTTCGATCCCGGCGACTTCACTCCGGCCCAGGGACGGCTGCTGACGCTCCTCGCCGACCGTGGTGAAACGAGTCTCGAGGCGGCACGGACAGCGCTCGGGACCAAGCTCACCTCCGTCGTGCCCGCTCTCGAAGAGGCAGGAGCTATCGCGACGGTCTACCGCGTCAGCGGCCATCTGCCCAAGCCTCGGCGGGAACGCTGGATTCGACTCCGCAATGATTCTGTCCCCGAAGCGCTCAAGCGCGCTCCCCTGCAAGAGGCGATCGTCTACACGTTGCGGCGCCGTGCCCGCTTTGCCGCCGACGCCGATGGATTCGTTCCTGAGACCGACGTCCTGGACCAGACTGGAGCACATCGCGCCTCACTGACCGCGCTGGTTCGCAAGGGCATCATCGAGGTGGTGGAGCGCGACTACGCACTCCGGTGGTCCGGGAGCGATCGAGGACCCGATAGCGTTCCCGAGCTGACTCCGGCCCAGACCGACGCCTGGACCGCGATCGAACGGGCCCTTCTGACCCGGGATAGCACGCCCTTTCTGCTCTACGGCGTCACCGGCAGCGGCAAGACCGAGCTTTATCTCCGTGCCGCGGCCTGGGGCCTGCGACATGGTAGGTCGGCGCTTGTCCTGGTGCCGGAGATTGCCCTGTCATCACAGGTCGCTGACCGATTCGCCGCGCGCTTCGGCGACCAGGTTGCGGTCCTCCATTCCGGTCTTTCGGACCCGGAGCGCTACGCCACGTGGCTCGGTATCGCGGCCGGACGCTACCCGGTGGTGGTGGGGCCTCGCTCCGCGCTCTTTGCGCCCGCGAGGAACGTGGGATTGATCGTCCTCGACGAAGAGCATGACCCGGCCTACAAGCAGGACTCTGCCCCCCGCTACCACGCGCGTGCTGTCGCCGAACACCTGGCGCGATCGAGCGGCGCAGTCCTGATACTGGGAAGCGCCACGCCCTCCGTTGAGTCCTTCTGGCGAGCGCAGCATGGCGACGTCCATCTCCTCGCGCTTCCCCAGCGTGTCGGCCCGGGTCTTTCGACGACGGACGGATCGCGTGCAAGCACCGCTCTGGAGCTTCCCAAAGTCGACGTCGTGGATATGCGCCTGGAGCTCCATCGAGGGAACACCTCCTTGTTCAGCGTGCCGCTGCAAGAGCTGTTGGCCGGCACGCTGCGACGCAAAGAGCAGGCGATCCTGCTTCTCAATCGGCGTGGGTTGGCGACGGTCGTCCTGTGCCGCGCCTGCGGCACCACCCTCCAATGCCCGTATTGCGATATTCCGCTCGTCTATCACCGGGATCGGGAGCGGCTCGTATGCCACCGCTGTGACTACCGTGAGGGGCCGCGGCGCGCCTGTCCCACCTGTGGCGGGGCACTCGATTACTTCGGAGCGGGGACGCAACGCGTCGAGGGCGAGATGCGCCGGCTCTTTCCGGAGGCGAGAGTCTTGCGGTGGGACCAGGATGCCGTCCGCCGCGCCGGCAGCTCCCAAGGATTGCTACGCCAGGTCGAGCGCGGTGAAACCGACGTCGTCGTCGGCACCCAGATGGTGTCGAAGGGGTTCGATCTGCCTCGCGTCACCGCGATCGGGGTGGTCAACGCGGATACCGGTCTGCATCTGCCCGACTTCCGGTCGGGTGAGCGCACCTTCAGCCTCCTGACCCAGGTCGCGGGCCGGGCTGGGCGTCGTGGCCCTGGATCACGCGTAATCGTGCAGAGTTACACCCCGGAGCATTACGCCATTCAGGCGGCTGCACAACACGACTACGACGGTTTTTTCAGCGAGGAGATCGATTTCCGTCGCCAGCATCGCTACCCGCCGTTTGTCCGGCTGGCGCGCTTTCTGTACCGCAACCGTAGTGATGCCGCGTGCGCGAAGTCGGCAGACCAGATGGCCCGCAAGCTGGCCAGCCATGCTCGGGAGCGGGGTGTTCCGATGGACCTGCTCGGTCCCGCCCCGGCATTCGCCTCACGCGTGCGCGGCGAATACCAGTGGCAAGTTATCCTGCGCACACCAGATCTCGAGTTGCTGCTCGATGGATTGCCTGTCGAACCAGGCTGGATCGTCGACATCGATCCGCAGAGCCTGCTCTGAGCGGGTGGCACGAAATCCGCTTGACACGAGGTGAAATGTTGCGGGCGTGGAGCGGGGCCCGGCAGTAGCCGGCCACCCGGAGCGAAACGACGGAGGAACAGGTGGCAAAGTCGCGACGCCGCGAAGGGTTGGGGTTCATCCGAAGCGCGGCGATCGTACTCGTTGCCCTAGGGCTGACCGCCTGCGGCGAGTCGATCGAGCCGGCCACGCAGATCACTCCGCCTGTGCCCTTCACGCCAACCGCGGGCGAGATCCCGGAAGATACGTTCCAGGCGACAGCCACCATCACCGACGAAGGCCTGGAGCCGGACCGATTCGCCGGACAGGTCGGAACCGCATTCCGACTCATCGTCGAAGGGGACGGCGCCGAGCACACGCTGGTGATCGAAGAGCTCGTCGCCGAGACGCCTATCGCGGCAGAGGGGCAGACGATAATTGACTTCACCGTTGTTGGCGACCCCGGTCTGTTGGATATTTTGCTCGATGGCGAAGTCGCGGGGACGTTCGAGCGCCAATCCGCGAGCGGCGCCACGGAAGATGGCTGAGCCGAAAAGCAACCGGAAGTTGAGCGTATGCTCCCAGGTGGCGGATACTCCCCTATACAGTGATCGTTCAATTTGGAGCACGGTCAGTTCATGGCGCTACTCGAAATACTGCTCGAAGGTGATCCGCGGCTGCGGCAGAAGGCGCTGCGGGTCCGCAATGTAGACGACAACCTGCGCCGGTTAGCCGACGACATGTTTGAAACGATGATCGATGCTCCTGGCGTTGGACTGGCGGCGCCTCAGGTCGGTGTGCTGCGCCGCTTGATCTGGGTACACGTGCCGGAGAACTTCCACGACGAAGGCGGGGCTGAACTGTCAATTGCCCTTGTCAATCCCGAGATTGTCAGGGTGAACGGGCGGATCCTCGGCTATGAAGGGTGCCTGAGTATTCCCGGATGGACCGCGGAAGTTCCCCGCGCGGAAGTGGTCACGGTCAAGGGAATCGGGCTCGACAACCGGCCGATTCGCATCAAGGCCCGCGGCTGGGGGGCGCGAGTCCTGCAACACGAAATCGACCACCTCGATGGGATCCTGTTCATGGATCGCGTTGAAGACAAATCGACAATC
>JAHWJF010000360.1 GCA_019348515.1 Chloroflexota bacterium
GAGCTGTACGGCTTCAGGAACCCGCGGATACTTGGGCAATACACCAGCTTTACGCCGCATCTGCACCGCGCCAAGTCCAGGAGATCGAAGCGCTTACGAGCCATTTTTGGCATATGGATCGATCCCGGCGCACACCTCGGGGAGTGCGTCAGACTGGTTGGATCCTCCAAGGAGATGGCCAACTTGCCGCCTACGTGCGCTACACCCGCGGATCTCGCGCTGGCATGATCGATGCGGTGGTGTCGCCGGGGGAAGGACGACATTTGGGTCTTCTCTTGGATGGCGTTATGACTGAACCAAGTCGAGGACGTCCGCGTCCGACGTACTGCGTATTACGCACCTATCACCTGGATATGAAGGGTGAACTGACCGCCCGTGGATTCTCGGAAATCGGAGAGCAGGAGTTGCTGATTCGCTACACCACCGCCACCGCGAGGGCCGTTGCCCTGGATCCGGTGCACTTTCCCGTCGAACTTCGCCAGGCTATGCCTCGCCGAGTCCCCACGTTTCTTGAAGGTCAGCCAACGGACGGAGCAATATGACTCTTGAATTGACGACGACACCCCGCGAGGGGCTATCGGACGGGACTCGCGACGCGGAAAGACCCGCGTACGAGCTCGCAAGCACTGACAATCTTGATGTTCTTCTCGCAGTGCTCCCACCGAGAGTATCTGAAGCCGTGGCCGAGTCGGGACTACGCGATGGATACGACAATCTCGTCGAGATCGTCATGGATCTAGGCCGGATGCCAGAAGCTCGCTTTCAGAGTGTCGAACTGACCCTCACTGATCGGGAAATAGATCGTGAGGACTTGGCATTTGTCGCCGAGCGGATTGGCGTTTTCGGGGGTGACAACCGCGCTGGTATCGAGCGGACCCTGCATCGAATCTCCGCCATCCGCAATCGATCGGGCGAGATCGTCGGCCTGACGTGTCGGGTTGGCCGTGCGGTGTTTGGCACGATCGCGATCATGCGCGATTTGATCGAATCCGGGCAAAGCGTGCTGCTGCTCGGTCGACCAGGGGTCGGGAAAACGACGCTCCTGCGTGAGACGGCGCGCGTGCTCGCGGATGAATTGCATAAGCGCGTCATCGTTGTTGATACATCAAACGAGATCGCCGGCGACGGCGACATACCGCATCCAGCGATCGGCCGGGCGAGGCGGATGCAAGTCCCGACCCCTACCGACCAGCACGGCGTCATGATCGAGGCGGTCGAGAACCATATGCCAGAAGTTGTCGTCATCGACGAGATTGGGACCGAATTGGAAGCAATGGCCGCGAGAACGATCGCAGAGCGTGGGGTACAGCTTATCGGCACGGCTCACGGCAACACCCTCGAGAACCTGATGATGAACCCGACGCTGGCGGATCTGATCGGTGGAATTCAGTCTGTCACGCTATCCGACGAAGAAGCGCGCCGTCGCGGAACTCAGAAATCGATCTTGGAGCGCAAGGCTCCACCAACGTTCGACGTGATCATCGAAATCGTCGATCGCGACCAGGTTGCGGTCCACAACGACGTCGCCTCGACTGTTGATGTCATCTTGCGCGGCGGTGTACCCCGGCCTGAGCTCCGGCGTCGGCAAGAAGACGGTGAAGTCGCCATCACTGTTGCGCCAAGAGTAGAGGCCACTCCACGGCGCGACAACGGTCGAGCGGCTCGCCCTGCGGCGTCTGGTGATCAGACGCTTTTCAATGGTTATGGGACTCAGCCGAATGAGAACGGCGTCCAGATGGATTCCCGGCAGCTCGCGCGGGTTTCCGACACCCCGCTTCCGGCGACCGTGCGGCGACGGGGTACAGAAGCACGCCCACTTCGCATCTATGGCTTCGGCGTTAGCCGAAACCGCTTAGAACACGCGATACAGGTGCTTCGCGTCCCGGCGATAGTTGTCCGCGATCCTCGCGACGCAGACATCGTGCTGACATTGAAGAATTACTTTCGGCAGCGAGCGCAACCTATTCGGGATGCGGAAGCGCGCGGAATGCCGGTATACGTCCTCCGATCGAATACAGGCGTCCAAATGGAACAGCTGCTGGGCACGCTGTTCCCTACTCGATCGCATGATGAACGACCGGTGCCCGAGGTAGGGAAACCAGAAATCGAGGACGTGAAAGCGAAAGCAAGTGCTGGCGCCGAAGATCCGCTGCTGGCAGCAATTTCGGAGGCCGAGGACGCGATCTCCTCCGTGATCGACGGCGGCCCGCCAGTTCAGCTTTCGCCTCAAATGTCCCGAATTCGCCAGGTTCAGCACCAACTCGCGGAACGATATGCGCTGTCCTCGAGGAGTCTTGGCCGCGAGCCGCACAGGCGAGTAGAGATTTCACGGGACGGGCTGGGCTGATCGGTCGGTGGCCATGTTCATCGCCTTCGAAGGGCTCGATGGCTCGGGTAAGTCGACGGTAGCTGAGCGTCTCGTTCAGGCAATGAGCGCGGCGGGCCTCGATGCGATACTAACTCGAGAACCTGGCGGCACGAGAGTCGGAGAACACATCCGATCGATGCTTCTAAGTGATGAATCACCGACAATCGTCCCGCGGGCGGAAGCGCTCTTGTTCGCGGCCGCCCGTGCACAGCTTGTCGATCAGGTCATTCGTCCCGCGCTAGAACGCGGCGCGGTCGTTGTCACCGATCGATTCACTGACTCTTCGTTGGCGTACCAATGGGGCGGGCGAGGATTGGACAAAGAGGGGATTGGGGCCGTACAACGGATGGCGACCGCCGGACTGGAACCTGACGTCAAAATCCTGCTCGATATTCCCGTGGAGACGGCGCTTCGGCGGCGGCTTTCTGATACCGGTGAAGTCAACCGCTTAGATAAAGAAGCGCTTGAGTTTCATGCTCGCGTTCGTGATGCGTACCACTGGCTGGCGGAAGCTGATCCAGGGCGCTGGCGCGTCGTCGACGCTTCACGTTCGGAAGATGACGTGTGGGCCGATGTGTCTCGGACGGTAAACCTCAGTGGATTGTCCGCGTCCCGTGATCGATGGCCGCGCGAGGAACCGAACCAGAAGGTAGTGGGTTGAGACTGGTCCTGGCCGTGGTCCATTCCGCGGATGTGGATTCACTCTTGATGGATCTCGCCGCGCTTGGGTTATCGGCAACTCAGATCCAGGGCGACACGGTCGTGGGCAGTGCAGGCCTCGCCGCGGTAGTAGTTGGGGTAGAGGACGATCTCGTCGTTGACGTCTTGACGACGGTGCGAGCAAAAGCCCGGGGACGAGCTAGGCAAGCTCAGCCGTTGCGCCCGATAGCGGAACGAGCGGAGTTCTGGATCCCCGGTCCGACCGAGCAAGGGGCGGGAGGCGCGAGTGTATTCGTCTTGCCGGTCAGGCGGTTTGAGCGTATCGGGTACGCTTAGACTCGTCGCGTTCTCATTTCTGTCAGTTCGTCGAGGGGACGTAGTACGTGGTCGAAACCGCCGCACGAGGAGCCCAGTTCCTGATCGCGATTGGGATTGCGTATCTCATCGCGGTCTGGTTCGCGCTCGTGGCATGGACGTTTCGAGATATTGAATCCAGAAGCCGGAGCGTTTTTACACAGGTTTTTTCGACGCTTCTTGTCGTCCTGTTTTTTGTGCCGGGGCTACTGCTCTACCTCATTCTGCGGCCAAAAGAGACTCTTGACCAGGCGTTCCAACGCGCGCTGGAGGAGGAGTACCTCCTCCAGGATCTGGATGAACTCCCTCTGTGCCCTGGATGTCAGCGGAGCGTGGACCCGGAGTTCGTCCTCTGTCCCCACTGCCAGACCAGTTTAAGGAGCCCTTGCCCCGCTTGTTCACGCCTGGTTGACTTGCGATGGGATGTCTGTCCTTACTGCGCCGTCCCGGTTGACAAGGCGGCGCTGGAAGTCCCGCTCGCTGGCCCGGAAACCCTCCGAATCCTCGAAGATGCCCGCGTTGGCCGGCGAAAACGAGCCGTGAACGCCGCAGCCCAGCGGGTGGGAATCGAACCGGAGGAGTTGGATGCATTCACCGATGCGCTTTCCGGTTCTGGTGGGCGACCCGCGGTTGGTGCGGGGATCGGCGCCTCGGCGGTGACGCGTCGCATTGCTTCGTTCGGTGAGTCCGCACGGGTTCGTTCGGGGATGCGGGCTAGGGTCGGGAATGAAGACGATAGCTCAGTGGGAAGCGTGCAGGATCAAAGACTCACTAGTCCTGCGGAGACGAGTCCGCCGGGGCCGCGCGGTGCTGAGAATGGATTCTGGTCGGACCCTCTGCCTAGTCCACCGAGAGCAAGAGGCGACTCGGTCGACTAACCCGCCTAGTCGACCGAGACTCCGTGGCGGCCGGATGCTTCAAGTTGGTTGCCTCGCCGAATTCGCATGGCCGATGTGGTAGAATTCGGTCGATTTTATTCCCCGATAGCTCAATGGTAGAGCGCCCGGCTGTTAACCGGTAGGTTCTAGGTTCGAGTCCTAGTCGGGGAGCCAGGCACCCCAGCGAGATGTGCAACCGATCAAGCGGGCCGCGCGGCGGTCCGCGTCCTAGATCGCA
>JAHWJF010000032.1 GCA_019348515.1 Chloroflexota bacterium
CTCCGTCATCCGGGGTAGCGTGCCGGGCCTCTCGCGACACGAGAGGCGCGTCCGCGCCGGCCGCAACGGCTCCTGCGCCTGAAGAGCCAACGAGGGCCCGCAGCTCTTCATCGCTGAGCTCTTCGTCGGGCGCGGTTATAACAGCCACGGCACCCATCACCGGTACTTCGCTACCGACGTCCGCGACAATCTTGCGCAACACTCCGGTCGCTGGCGCTTCAACGTCGTCGACCGCCTTTTCAGTCTCGACTGTGAGAAGGGGAGTACCTTCAGTAACTGGATCGCCCTCCACCCGAGACCAGCCGGTGATGGTCCCCGAGGTCATTGTGAGGCCCCATTTTGGCATGGTGACGATCGTAGGCATGCGGATTCTCCGGGTCGTTGGCGGTCGAAAGCCAGTGAGACCGTCAGACTATCAGACGATCTCGCGCACCACATCCGCGATACGCTCAGGGCTTGGCACGTAGAACTGCTCCAGTGGGGGGCTGAACGGTACGGGTGTATGGGGCGCGGTGACGAGTTTGATCGGGGCGTCGAGCGTATCGAAACCGCGGTCGGCAACCAGAGCAGCGATGTCGGTTGCCGCGCTGCAGCGCGGGTTGTCCTCGTCGACTATCACCAGGCGGTGGGTCTTGGCAACGGAGCTGAGAATCGTCTCGTCATCGAGGGGTGATAGGGTGCGCGGGTCGATCACCTCGGCTTCGATGCCTTCCGCGGAGAGCGCCTCGGCGGCGGATAGCGCCTGATGCACCATGCGTGAGATGGCGACGATCGTTACGTCGTCACCTTCACGTTTGATGTCGGCAACGCCGAGAGGGATTCCGTCTTCCCCCTCGGGCACTTCCCCTTTGGTCCCGTAGAGCACCTTGTTCTCAAAGAACATCACCAGATCATCGTCGCGTATCGCGCTCAGGAGGAGACCTTTAGCATCGGCCGGGGTCGAAGGGATGACACACTTGATGCCCGGCATGTGGGTGAAAACTGAGTAGTGACACCCAGAATGCTGGCCAGCGGCGCTCACGCCGGCCCCGATCTGGGTGCGAATCGTCACCGGGCATTTCGCTTTCCCGCCGAACATGTAGCGAAATTTGGCGCCTTGATCAAAGATCTGATCCATACAGCATCCAAAGAAGTCCACAAACATCAGCTCGGCCACGGGTCTCAAGCCTGTAGCGGCCGCGCCAACCGCCGCGCCGATGAACCCCGCCTCGGTGATTGGTGTGTCAAGCACCCGGTTGCGGCCGAACTCCTGCACTAGACCCTTCGTGACGCCCATCGGCCCACCCCAGGCGTCGTCATTCACCAGGTGATCGACCATGGCTCCTCCCGCGATGTCCTCTCCCAGAAGGACGACGGTCGGATCCTCCCGCATCGCGATCTGCAACGCCTCGGTAATCGCCTGCTGATACGTCATTGTCCGCGTCGCGGCTGCTGCGACCATCTATTCCTCCTTCGGCGACTAGGAAGTGATCTGCGAGATGTGCTTAGTAACGCACGTAAACGTCGGTCAGCGTCTCTGCCAGTTCGGGGAATGGGGCCTCCTTCGCCGCCGTCCACGCATCGTCGAGTTGCTGTGTAACCCTCGCATCGATCGTGGCCAGCTCGTCCTCGCTGGCGATTCCCCGGTCGACGATCGCCACATGGAGTGCGGCAATTGGGTCACGCTGCTTGTACTGATCGAGCTCCTCAGCAGTGCGATAGGTGACCTGGTCACCCTGAAAGTGACCGTAGAATCGGTATGTTTTGGCCTCCAGCAAGCTCGGTCCATCTCCGCGCCGAGCGCGTGCAATCGCCTCGCCCGCCGCTTCATAGACGGCGAATACGTCGAGACCATCGACGACGACCCCGGGAATCTCATAGGCCCCCGCGCGGTTGGCGATGTCGCTTGCGGAGCAGTGATACCGGACGGGCGTGGACTCGGCATAGCCATTGTTCTCGCACACGAAGACCACCGGAAGGTTCCAGATCGCGGCCAGGTTCAGCCCTTCGTGGAAGGTGCCCTGGTTTGCGGCGCCGTCCCCAAAGAAGCAGACGGCCACGCCGCCGGTGCCGAGCGTCTTTGCCGTTAGCGCCGCACCACAGGCAAGCGGAATGCCGCCGCCGACGATCCCGTTGGCGCCCAGCATCCCTTTCTCGACGTCCGCAATATGCATCGACCCGCCCTTGCCCTTGCAGACACCGGTCGACTTGCCCATCAGTTCGGCGACCATTCCAGGGATGTCGACGCCCTTGGCGATGCAGTGGCCATGACCGCGATGAGTCGACGTAATGTAGTCATTGTCTGTCAACTGAGAGCAGATACCGACGGCAACCGCCTCTTCCCCCGCGTAGAGATGAACGAATCCGGGGATCAGGCCAGCCGCAAAGTTCTTGCCCGCAAGATCCTCGAAAATCCGAATCTGCACCATCCTCTCGTACATCTCGAGCAGGGTGTCTCGGCTCAGTTCCACCGCTCCCGCCGTACTCGCTGCCGCCATGGTTTCCTCCTGAACGTTCCTGTGGTCGCCCATGCAGTTCTGCGGCTCTATCCAGAGCGCTAATGCTGACTAGGATCCGCCCGACTTATACGTCAATGCCCATCAGCCGGCAAGAGAGTAGGATACGACGTGCCTTTGTTGGTAATTGGGACTCCTGATAGGTCCATGACGAGCCGGGAGCTAGACCCTACGCGTACCTGAAACAGAAGCGGCAAGCGTCCCATAGGAGCTTGCCGCGCCGATGCTTCGTCACGAGGGGGATGTAGGTGGGACGGGACGGGGACGAGCACGTTGGACTGATCGACCGGCGGCGGGTGGTTTCAGGTGTTATTGCCGGAGCCGCTGGGCTCATTGCTCCTGGCTTCCGCCGAAGTTACGGATTTTCTCCGCGTGATGCATCGGCCCAGGGTGCATTCGATTTCGCGGCGGGCGTTCCTGGATGCTCTCAGGTCGCTCTCATGTTCAACATCGGTTCAGGGTATGAACCCGCGGTGGGGATGCTGGAGACGCTGGGAACGTACGGCGTGCCGGCATCAATGTTCGTCATGGGTTGGCTCGCCGAGCAAAACCCGTGGCTCGTTCAGGAAATTGCTGCCTGGGGTCATCACGTTGGCAGCCACGGTTACCTACCTCCGGAGCTGACGATTCGCTCTGATGACGACGTCGCCTGGGATCTTCAGGCGGCCGCGGAAGCGCTCAGCTGGGCCCTAGGCTATCATCCGGGGCCCTGGTTCACTCCGTACGCCAGCGCCAGCGACGAACGCGTGCGATCCATCGCCAGCTCGCTCGGTTTCATCACGATGGGCTGGAGCGTCGGCTCAGGTGACTGGGATCCTGGCGCCACCGCGGAGTCGATCTATGGCAACGTGGTTGGCGGCGTGTACGACGGCGCAATTGTCGAGCTCCATCTAGACGCACAACGAAGTGCTGATGCCGCCGCCTCGGCTCTCCCGTGGATCATCGAGGACCTCAGCGCTCAAGGCTACCGTTTCGTCACGGTTCCGCAGATCGTCAACGGTTGCTAGAGCCGTTCCGCAACTAGTGGTCCCGATCGCGAACTGTGCGAACGGACCCTTCAATCGAGACAGACCTTCCAAGATGACTGGAGAACCGAAGACCGCCAGCCTCTGGTTCTCCACTCCGCGGCCGGCCGCACCAGATCCGCGCGTCACGGATGGCGGCTGGGTACCGGGCATTTGGTGCCGCCCCCGTCCTGACGATGAGCCCCAATGGTCTCGAGGAGGCCCACTGCTATCTGAGGGGCGGGTCAGACCATCCGCTCCCCAGCGCGCAAGGTTGCCGCAGAAGCCGGTGAAGATGCCCCCCAATCACGTCTCGCCAGAAGTTCAACACCTTCAACACCTTTGACACCTTCAGCCCCACCCTGGAGCACCCGGGACGGGAACTCCTACAGGTGCTGGGTGATTCGACATGTCGATGATCCCGATCACCACGATCCGGGACTGACCTACGGTGCCCCTCTCCCGTCGGAAACGCAAGAGGGGGCAAGGGAGTGAGGGCGGATCTGATTCCCTGGTTTCCGCATGAGAAGTGCTGCCGCTCCCAGGACATAGTGAGGGTGATACAAAGAGGGTGTTAGACCGGGGACCGGGAACCTCGGACTGTGCTTAGAGGCGGAATCCAGCGACGAATCTATAATCGTGAGGTGTCACCGCGGTTCGCGCGTCGCCGCGAGCGGTTGCGGCATCGAAAAGCCATCTTGGGGCGAGGGGAGTGCGTGTGGCCGATCCATTTTCCGACCTGCTCGAGCACATTGTCCGTGAGTACGCCATTACCGACGGGCAGAAGGATATCGATCTCAATGCCACGGTGGATGAGCCAGCGGCGGTCATCGAAGCCGACAAGCGCGCGGTCGTCACCGAGGCGTCCGACCGGGCGAGAGACCTCTTCCCCGCGTTTCGAACTGGGCTCCTCCTCGCTTTCGAAGCACAGGGCATAGGCAGATCGGAGATCCGGCTCGATGACCGCGATCCGGATCAAGACGCCATCGCTGACGCGCTAATCACCTATCTCGTGCGTTTTGACTTCGCGGAGTCACGTAGCGAGGAGATTGAACCCGGTCACTATAGCTACTTCATTTCGGTCAATTGGGATCCTCTTTACCGGGTCGCCGAGAGCGCGGGCATCGATCTTCCCGCGGCTCTCGCCAGAGCGGCGTCGATCCCGGGTGGCTGATGCCCTCGCGCACGTCAAGGGACGCCGGTCCCGACCGCTCTCCTGAAGGAGGCAAGGCGGGGGGGAAGCTGCCTCGTCCATTGGGCGCCGACAACGCGGCGCGGTTGGCCCGAAAACTTCATTTCCGCTTTCGGGACCTGACCCTCTTACGCACAGCGCTAACTCACCGCTCGATCTTGCATGAGGCCGCTAGCGCCGGGGTCTCCGCCTCGCGCACTGCAACATTGACCAATGAGCGTCTCGAGTTTCTCGGTGACGCCGTGCTGGGAGCAGTCGCGGCCGAATATCTCTACAACCTCGACCCCGAGGCGGACGAGGGGCAGCTCACCCGGAGGCGAGTGGCGTTGGTGCGCGCTGAGACCCTGGTCCGGTGGGCGCGGGAGATCGACCTGGGATCCTACCTCTATCTCGGGCTGGGCGAGAGGCCGGGTCCCGGGACCAGGGACCGCATGTTGGCGGGCGCGTTCGAAGCTGTTATCGGCGCCATTGCCCTGGACCGTGGTTTCGGTGCGGCGAGGAAGTTCATCCTGCGTCTGCTCGAGCGCGACGCGCCGGAAATTCTGGCGACCGCGGAAGGCGTCGCGAACCCCAAGGGCCGGCTCCAGGAGTTGCTCCAGGAGCGCTATCGGCGGGCGCCCGAATACCAGACGGTTTCGACGGAAGGTCCCGATCACGCTCGTACATTTAATGTCGAGGCGACCTTTGGCGACCGCGTTCTCGGTCGGGGCGTAGGACCATCGAAGCGAGAAGCGGAGCAAGCTGCGGCGGCGGCCGCGCTGGCCGCGCTTGCGGCCGACCCAGACGGTGTGCTTTCGCCGTCAGCCTTTGTCGTCGACTGACCGATCACTATCGCGGGTCAGAGTAGGATGTATGCGGCATCTCGTTGCCTGAGTGCGCATCGACAGAAAGCCGAGGCGGGCACCGGTCAGAGGAGAGCGACGTGGCGGGTCACTATGACCAGTTGAGCGTGTTTGCCGGCAACTCGAATCGGGAATTGGCCGAGGAAATGTGCGCGTATATCGGTATCCCGCTGGGCCGCGCGGAGGTATTCAAGTTCTCGAACGACAATACCTTTGTCCGCATCAACGAGAGCGTGCGCGAGAACGACGTTTTTGTCGTGCAGTCGTTCTCCGACCCGATCAACGACTCCATCATGGAGATGCTGATCATGATCGATACGATCAAACGGGCTTCTGCGGGACGGGTTACCGCCGTGATTCCCTATTTCGGGTACGGACGCACCGATAAGAAAGATCAGCCGCGGGTTCCCATCACCGCTCGCCTCGTGGCCAAGCTGGTCGGAGTTTCGGGGGCCGATCGAGCGCTGCTCCTCGACTTGCACGCGGGCCAAATTCAGGGGTTTTTCGACGTACCGGTCGACGAGATGAGTGCGATGTCGCTGACGGCTTCGTACTTCGCTCAGAAGCGCTTGCCCGACGCGGTCGTCGTGTCACCCGACCTCGGCAACACAAAGCGCGCGCGCAACTTCGCCGAGATCGTCGACGCGCCGTTGGCCATTATCGAGAAGAGGCGTGCCGGGAATCAGGACCGGACCGAAGTGCTCAATCTCATCGGGTCCGTGGTCGGCAAGCAGGCGATCATTGTCGACGACGAAATCGACACTGGGGGATCGATCACTCAGGCGGCTGATGTCTGCCTTGACGCGGGCGCTATCGAAGTCTATGCCTCGGCTATTCACCCAGTCCTTTCCGGTCCCGCGACTGAACGGCTTCAGGCAAGTGCAATCAGGGAAGTCGTCGTGACCAATAGCATTGCCGTCCCTGCGGCAAAGCGCATCCCCAAGCTGACAGTTCTCTCGGTGGCGGCCCTGCTCGGGGAGACCGTGCAGCGGATTCACACCGGAGCCAGCGTCTCCGCAACCTATCGCACCCAGGAATCGATGGCGGTGATCTAGGGGCTGGAATCGCGCAAGTTCATCTCACGACGGGCGATGCGATCGGCAAGTGAAAGCCAGCGGCGTCCGGCGTCATAGTCAGTTTGACGAGAAGCGTCGACTGCCTCTGTATGTAAACGACGAAGCTCGCTCTGTTCGAGCAGTATTTCTCCGTCGATGAGCGCCGTCATCTCGAGGAAGCGCGCTGCCGCGCGCTCTCCACCCAGGCGTGGAGCCACCTCTTCGGTGATGAATCGGTTCCACGTCAACGTTGGGTCGTAAGTAAATCGTGCAAATGCCAGGTAGCTTAGCTCCGTGGCGGCGTGAAAGGCGGAGACCTCGCCCCACACCGTGAGACCCTGAAGACCGCACTCAGCGGCTTTGCGGGTGAGTCCGGCAAAATCGCGGCCATTGAACTTGTATCGGTCAGTCGCCCTGGTGCCGTTCCACTGGCATGCGAACTGCGCGCGAAAGACGTTCGTTTTAGTTGGAAGGGCGCTGACAAATTCCGGTGTCAGTTGTTCCTTGACGCGGTTCCAGTAGGATCTGTTCAACGTGTGCTGATAGATGCCTTCGGGAGGGAGTGCACGCAGCGACGCGTGCGCCTCGGTGTCGAGCATGTTGTCCCACTGTAATTCCGAATAGAGCCAGAGGTCATCGCGCCGGGCATGGGTGCGCGCTGCCTCGAAGAGGCGAGGGTAAAAGTCGGCCATGTCGGCGTGGGACCACGACTCCAAAGATTCGCCACGCCGATTCGCGTCTTCTCGTGCTGCACGACGTTTGGTGCAAACGTCACACCCGCACACTCCGTAATCACCACTCTCAATATTGATGCCGCCGATGTCGCAGGTCTCTGCTAACCAGGCGACGCCATCGGCCATCCATTGCTGGTTTTCCGGACGGGACGGGCAGCCGGAGACCGTGTAATCGCTGCGAGGAAAACTCAGCGGGAAGGCAAGATCCTCGATCTGGAACCCGACACCATGCTCCATGCGGGCAGACAGTTCGGGATGCTTTCGTAGCCAGGTCGCCAGATTGAACGGATGATCGCCTTCCCAATAGACCCCGCCATAGGCGTTGATCGCGATCCCAGGGAGAATTCGCACGCCTCGCTCGTTCGCGTACTGGCAGAGGGCCTGGGCGGTTTCCACCCCGCGGTGGCTGTCCCGGAACATTCCGTAGATGACCACGGCCGGGATGCGGTTGCGGCTCATGAAATCGACCAGGCGGGTGTAATCGGCCAAGAACCCATCGGGTGGCTTGCCGTAGGGATTGAAGACGCCGATCTCCTGCACGCCGATCTGTTCGAGGTCCCAGTTCGTCGAATGGTCCCACGTCCAGAAGGTGCGATAGGGCAGGGTCGGGATCGCCTCATAGGTTCCCGCCTGGAGAGAAACGCCCCGTGCGTCGCTCAACGCCAATCGCTGGATGAGCTCCTCGACGCCGTAGATCGTTCCCGAGAACGGGCCACCGGTGACCGTCACTTGAGGTGCACCGTCTCGCTGCTCGACGGTAACCCGAAATGCACCCTCAGAAAGTTCAGGAGACCTCTGCAGGGCGACTGAGGGCCGGTTCGGCTCGCCGGCACTCTCGGCCCAGGACAGCGCAGGCCACTCCTGCCGAAGTCGCCGGGCGGCGTGAGGATGCTCCTCGGCGCCGGTTACATTGACCATGCCTTCGATGCGAACGTCATCCATCGCGAGAACTCGGCTCCTGATCTCTAAGGTATTCCCGGCCCCTCGCCACCGACAAACAACGGCAGACCCCATAGATCCCGACAGATCCAGCCCGGCTTGGCTCCCGCTGGTGCGGGTTCCGTGTGCCGGTTGATCCAGGCGGTCTGCATGCCGGCGTTGTTCGCCGGACCGATGTCGTATTTGAATCCAAAGGCGACGTGGATCACCCGATCGGCCGGTGTCTCGAGCTCGCGCAGGAGCTGCTCGAAGTTGACGCGGGAGGGCTTGTACGAGCCGCAGTCCTCGGCCGTAACGACGACGTCAAACGGCACCCCCAGGTGCTTGAGCGAGTGGGAGATGATGTCTCGGTCTGTGTTCGAGAGGATGGCAAGTTTCAAGCCTGCCGCCCGCGCGCTCATCAGCGCCGGACACGTGTCCGGAAACGGCTGCCAGGAACGCATCGCCCGTACCAGATCGTCGCCATCCTCGTGCCGGTACGGGAGCCCACGCTCCTCTGCCCGACCCGCGAGGCTCGCAGCCAGGATCTCCTTGTATGGGCGGTACGGTCCCTGGATCAAGTCGAATTGAATCGCTTCCCACCGGCGGCGCATGGTGTCGCCGTTCTCCGCGGACTCCTCGCCGCTACGGAGAGCGAAGGCGTAGAGGAAGTTGCCGAGTCCGCCTTTCCAATCGACAAGGGTGCCGTAGCAGTCAAATGTGGCGACGAGCGGGCGCTCGTGCATCAAACTGCGACGGTTTGCCGCGCCGCGGCGTCGATGCGGTCAAGCGCCCTGGCCAGATTTTGCTCGGAGTTGGCGTAGGAGAGACGGAGATATCCCTCACCCTGCTCGCCGAATGACGTGCCGGAGAGCGCGGCCACACCAAACTCATCCAGAAGCCGATCGGCGAACTCCTTGCTCGGCATCCCGATGCCGGTGATGTTCGGAAAGACGTAGAACGCCCCAGCCGGCTCCCGGCATGAGATACCAGGGATTTTGTTGAGACTCTCGACCATCAGGTCGCGTCGCGTACGGAACGCGCTGACCATGTCGCGAACCGTATCCTGCGGACCGGTAAGGGCCTCGATGCCGGCGCGCTGTACGAGCGAGGCGGTACAGGAGACGCTGTTGACCATGAGCCGGCTGACCTGCTCCGCAAGGGCTTCGGGCATGACACCGTACCCAAGCCGCCAGCCAGTCATCGCATACGTCTTCGAGAAGCCGTCGAGGATCGCTGTACGCTCGACCATCCCGGGAAACGTTGCGATCGAGTGATGCTCGCCCTCGTAGATGATCTCGGAGTAGATCTCATCGGCGAGGACGAAGAGATCGTGCTCGACGGCCAGACCCGCGATCGCTTCGAGATCCGCATGGGTGAGGACGCCCCCCGTCGGGTTGGCGGGGCTGTTGATGATCAGGAATCTTGTCTGCGGTGTGATCAGTGACGCGAGCTCGTCGACGTCGAGTCGGAAGTCGAGCTCCTCACGGATCGGCAGGGGAACCGCGCGGGCGCCGGCAAAGTCGATCATGCTGCGATAGATCGGAAATCCCGGGTCGGGGAAGATCGCGTCGTCACCTTCTTCGAGAAGCGCTAGAATGAGGAAAAACATGATCGGCTTGCCGCCGGGCGTGACGACGACGTTGGCCGCACTATAGGACGTACCCCGCGAGCGGTTGATGTACTCGGCGATAGTCTGTCGCAGGTCCGGCTGCCCGGAAGCTGGCCCATAGTGCGTCCAGCCGTCGCGGATAGCGGTGATGCCCGCGTCGCAGACATTGCCCGGAGTGTCGAAATCGGGTTCGCCGATCTCCAGATGGATAACATCCCGCCCCTGGGCCTCGAGCGCACGGGCGCGAACGAGGACTTCAAATGCTGTTTCTGTCCCGAGACGCTGCATTCGGGTCGCGAGTCTCATCTCACCACCTTCGCTGCTATCTGGCTGATGCAATTGGGGTGTAAGCATACCGGAGGAACCGGTTCCGGCTGAACGACTGCTGCCGTTGAAAACCGGCTGTTGACCAACGAGACGTACGGTCGTAGAGTCAGCGCGGGCCTACCTGGCGGCCACCGTGGGCGAACAGCGGTGTTCGCACCAGTCACGCGGCATGATGACGAGGAGAAGAGACGAGCGTGACCGGGTCGACCTTCGTCAGTTGGGAATATCTCACGATCCCGGAGCGAGAGCGGCACCGGCTGGCGGCATTGGGTCAGGAGGCCTGGGAACTCGCTGGGGTAGGAGGTAGCCGTGACGAACCGCTCCTCTATCTGAAGCGGCCACGCCAGGATCTCTGGGAGCGCGTCACGGTCGAGCAACGCAACCGCTACTACGAGTCGCAAGGCCTCGATCCGCTCCGTCCCGAGGAGCGGGAACCGGCATGAAAAGAGCTGGCATTCTCAACCCGGCCCTGAGCCACCTTCTCGCAAGCACCGGCCCCACGGACTAGTTCACGGTCTGCGACCGCGGGTTCCCGGTACCCGTTGGGCCCGCCCGCATCGACCTCGCGCTGACCGACGATCTTCCGACGGTCCTGGACGTCCTTCGCGCCGTGCTGAGCGATTGGTCGGCCGACCGGGTCCTGATAACAACCGAGATGGGCGATATCAGTCCGGGACGAGTAGCGGCACTCCGCGATCTCATCGGTGATATCCCCTTGGAGCGAGTCAGCCACATGGAGCTCAAGCGGCTCGCGCGGAGCGCCAGGGCGACGGTGAGAACTGGTGACACCGTCCCCTACGCCAATATCATCGTCGTATCCGGATGATGATTCGCGACGTTCTGATCTCATCGTCGGCACAACGACATACGTGGCGTCATCGACGGGAGGAATCCGTTGTCTGCGCTTGACGATGCATTGTTCGACACGATGGCCGAGAGGCTCTACGTCGCCGTCATCTCCGACATCCTGGACGGCATGGGGTTCCGTAATCAGGTACTCGAACCCGGGATCATGCCCGCCCAACCCGACGCGCGTCAGGTCCTTGTCGGCCGCGCCGCGACTGTGCTCGTCGGCCCGCAGTATGAAGTGGTTGAGCACCCCTACACGAGTCAAATCGCCGCGATCGACGCCCTCATGCCCGGTGATGTCGTCGTCAGCGGAGTTGGTGGGATGACCAATATTGCCGTCTGGGGAGAGCTCTTTTCGAATGCCGCAAGATCGCGCGGTGCGCGGGGATTTCTCACCGACGGCTGCCATCGCGATACCCGCATGATCCTCGACCTCGGCTTCCCCGTCTTTTCGCGCGGGCCCCGGCCGGTCGATATCTCCGGCCGGGGCACGGTAATTAGCTTCGGCCGGCCCATTGAGGTAGCGGGTGTCAGTGTGCGCCCGGGCGACGTAGTCTTCGCTGAAGTCGATGGGATCGTTATCGTGCCTCAAGACGTGGCCGAGGAAACCGTCTCGCGCGCGTTTGAGAAGGTGGCAAAGGAAGACGGGGCGCGCGAAGACCTCCGCGCCGGGAGCCTCTTGTCGGAGGTCTGGTCGAAGTACCGCGTGCTCTGACGCTCGCTGCCGGGCGACGTCGCGCGGAGTCTCGGATCGGCTACTGCCGTCTCAGTCCCATGTTTAATGCAGATTGGTACGAATCCGATCTGTTACCAGGTCGCGAAGTAGTGCAAACTTACCCATACATCTTCACAGTTTCGATTCTCGAGGCGCTAGTCGCGCCGGAATTGCTCGGAAGGATTTGATAGTGTCTACAGTGCAGCCGCCGCGCGCAGATGGACAGGGAATGACGCTAATGGGGCGGGCGCCGGCTGATCCGGTTGATCTCGCCGAAGTAGCCGTGCTGCTCGATCCAGATGATGCCGTGGCAATTGCCAAGCAGCCATTATTGCCGCGGACCGTCCTTCGCACCGCGAACGGAGAAGTTCGCGTTGCGCAGATGATCCCACCCGGACACAAGGTGGCGATGCGCGAGGTGCCGCAGGGCGGCGAAGTCCGGCGATACGGACAGATCATCGGTTTTGCCACCAAAGACATCTCCCAGGGTGACCACGTCCATAGTCACAACCTGTCCGTTGGCGAGGGACTCGAACTCGACTATGCGCCGAGTTCTGAGTATCGCCCGGTCGACTATGTTCCGGAGGATCAGCGCCGGACATTCATGGGGTTCAGGCGAAAGGATGGTCGCGTCGGGACGAGGAACTACGTGGCCATTCTGGCGTCGGTGAACTGCTCGTCGTCGGCAACACGTCAGGTCGCCGACTACTTCCGGAACCCGGAGGTCATGAAGGAGTATCCCAACGTCGACGGCGTCATCCCGCTCGGGACCAAAGGCGGCTGCGGTGCGCACTATGGGTCATCCGACCTCGGGGTTTTGCAGCGGACTATGGCTGGGATCGTCGACCATCCTAACGTCGGCGGTTACGTGATTCTGAGCCTTGGCTGCGAGGTAAACCAACCGACTGACCTGATCGAGTCGACCGGACTCGGCAACGGGCATCAGCCGACCGTGCTGACCATTCAACAGGATGGCGGCTTCGCCAAGACGGTGGAGGCCGGGATTGCCGCGGTCAAGCAAATCCTGCCCGTGGCCAATCAGGCCCAGCGAGAGCCGATCCCGGCCTCTGAGCTCGTCGTCGCCTTGCAGTGCGGCGGGTCGGACGGCTGGTCGGGCGTAACGGCCAACCCCGGACTGGGTCGCGCCGCCGATGAGATCGTCCGCCAGGGTGGGACTGTGGTGCTCGGCGAGACGACCGAGGTCTATGGCGGCGAGCATCTTCTGACGCGCCGCGCCAAGAACGGGCAAGTCGCCCAGGACCTCATCGATCGCATCCATTGGTGGGAGAACTACACGTCGCTGTTCGGCGCGTCGATCGACAACAACCCCGCGCCGGGGAACAAGTTGGGCGGCCTGACGACGATCTTCGAGAAATCGCTAGGGGCTATCGCCAAGGCGGGAAGTACGCCGCTCAACCAGGTTGCCGGGTATGGCGAGCGCGTCACCGAGCGCGGTTTCGTCCATATGGACACACCGGGCTACGATCCGGTTTCCGTTACCGGTCAGGTCGCGGGTGGTTGCAACGTCGTCGTGTTCACGACGGGCCGGGGCTCCGCGTTCGGCTTCAAGCCTGCCCCCTCCGTCAAGATCGCCACGAACTCCACCCTCTACGCCAACCAGGAACCCGACATGGACATCAATGCCGGGAAGGTGCTTGACGGCGTCAGCCTCGACGAGTTCGGGCAAGAGATCTTCGAAAAGGTCCTGGCGGTAGCCTCCGGCGAGCGGACCAAGAGCGAGCTTGCCGGGGTCGGGGAAGAGGAGTACAACCCCTGGATCATCGGGGCAATGCTCTAGCCCGAGATCGTCACAACCGTGATTGACGAGGACGGGGTGCTCCGGTTGCTCGTCGAGTTCCGTGAGAAGGCTGAGCCTCTCGGGGTTACCGTCTTGCGGGTTGCATCGGAAGCTGCGGCCGCCCAGGCCGTGGCTGACTGGGCAGATTCACTTGGAGCCGAAAACGTCCTCGTCGCCACCGAAGTCATGCAGCGGGCATCGTTGATCCCCGCCGCTCTGGAGACATCCGGTTTGCGGATTCACTCCTCGGCTCCACCGGAAGCGACCCGGGACGCCCCATTGGGTCTCAGCCTGGGGCTCCTCGCGATCGCCGAGACAGGATCCGTTCTCCTCTCGGAACCGTCTCTCGAAGACCGCACGGTGGG
>JAHWJF010000361.1:0-2594 GCA_019348515.1 Chloroflexota bacterium
TGCGTGCGCTGCTGTACGGCCTGACGCTCATTCTCGTGTGGGGGGGTGTGTCTACATCCGCATCGGCGGTGCCTCTGACGGCGACTGACCATGCCGCTGTCCGCGTGCCGATTCTGGTGTATCACGCGGTTGATGAGTCGGGGAACACGTATTCGGTCACTCCGCGACAGCTCGACGAACAATGTCGCTGGCTGGTCGAGCAGGGGTACACAGCAATCACGCTGCGGCAATTCTGGAGGGCGGCGCGGGGCCTGGCGGATCTACCGTCGAACCCCGTGATCCTCACGAATGACGATGGCGACCCCAGCGTCCGAAAGTTCGCCAACATCCTCGACCGGTATGGTCTGGTTGGCACCTACTTTGTCAACAACGTCTCCCCGTTGACCCAACGCCAGATTCGCTCGCTGTCACAAAGAGGTGCGGTCGAAGCCCACACCGTCTCCCACGTTGCGCTCAGCGGCCTGGACTACAAGGACCAGGTCAGCGAAATCGCCGAGAACCGGGCCTACCTCGAACGGATCACCGGACAGCCGGTGCGCTTCCTCGCCTGGCCCTACGGAGATGCGAGTGAGACCGCTTTCCAGGCCGCAGAGGTCACAGGAATCGTTGCGGCCTTTGGGCTCGGCGGCACCGCGGCCGGCCTCGATGCGATCGATCGGTACGCCATCCCTCGCATCACGATCTATGCCGAGGATGACCTGGCGACGTTCGCCGCGAAGGGCAGGGGATCGTGATCCGGGGGCCGGTTCAATCGGAGTCGTGCGCGCAGCCGAGCATCACGAGCGAAAAAGAGAAGGCGGGATTGCGATAGAGGGTGTAGCGATCTGAGACGGGCACTCTTCTTGTAACGGGACAGAGGGAAATCCGGGGGCAAAACGCAAGGAGAGGGAGGTCGAAACCTCCCTCTCCCGCTGAACTGGACTTTGGTTTACAGCCCATCCGCCTCAACCGTGCGAGGCGGTGAACTAGATCTGATCCTTAGATAAGGACCAGAATATCGCCAGTGTCAAGGACCAGGATGGCGACGATGTCGTCAAGCTCAACGCCCAGGACGGTAAGGTCAATATCGTTGTTCTCAACGAATACCTGGACATTGTTCCCGGTGATGATATCGATGTCGCTGATATCGATATCGTTCTGGCTGAGAATCGGGCTGTTGTTGAGGACGTTGTTCAGCGCCCGCAAGTTGTTGAGCGAGTCAACCACTTGTACCTGAACCCCGGTTACGTCACGGACCTGAACTATGGCCGCGACGAGCCCTGCTGCACCGCCGGTCTGATTCCCATTTCCCTGAGCAGCGACGCCCACTCCAGTGCCACCCAAAAGGGAAAGCGCGAGGGCTCCGGCTGCTACTCGATGCTTGATGGTCGTCTCCATGAGAACGTTCCTTCCGTTTTCCTTGGTGGCCGCTGCCACTCAGTTCCTAGGCCGCCACATTGTCACTGCCGTGGCTACCGTGGGCCATCAACCAGGCCCTGCACGTACATTCGCATATCACGTGCCACGGGTTACGTAATCGTTAAGTGCAATACGAACTCGCGACAGGCGTCGGCAAGGTTTCGTGCGATTGCTCGTGTAATCCACACAAGACCGGCACGACAAGTGTGGCGACCTGCACTAGGGTCACGTCGCCGTCACACCAACCAAGCTTCGCCCCGGCGCGCCGGAGGTGGGTCAGGCAGTGGCGTCAGCTCGCTGCGCGACTGGGCGGTTCAGGATGTTGGCAAGAGCGGCGAGGAGATGATCGAGGTCAAACGGCTTGCGGATGAAGGTGGCACTCACTCCGGTCCAATCGCGATGTCCCGCACTCATGAGGATGATTGGTGTGGCGTATCCGCAGGAAGCGAGCCGCGAAGCGAGACCGATGCCATCGAGTCTCGGCATTTTGATGTCACTGACAATGATGTCCGGCGGGCAGCGCTGAACTTCCTGCCATGCCTCCTCGCCGTCGTGGGCACAGCCAACGGTGTATCCCGCTTCTGAGAGAAGTTCGTTGAGAATGTCACACAAATGGTGGTCGTCATCGACGACGAGGACAGATCGCGGTGAAGGCTGCATCTATCTGGCCGTTCGCTAATGCATGCTGCAATGCAACAATGGCAAGCCAATCTTGCACGAACGAGGCCAGCATTCCAAGGATTTCGCGCTCATCGCTAGAGATTTACGCTAGTCTCATCGGTTTTCATAATTGTTTCTGCCGCGATTGTGGCCGCTATCACAGTTTCGTACAATTTCTCAATCCGACGCCCCTCTTTACTCCGCGAGAACACGCGCTGCCGATGCGGCCAGGACCCGGCAGGGGTTGTGGTCGCACCAGATCGGTGAACAGAGGGTATTGTGGAGGGCGGCGCTTCTCGTCGGCATGGCGGTCTATGAGAGCCTGTGTGGACGTCGAGCCACACGTCCCAGCTGTCCCGGCCACTATTCGCCGCGATTTAGCCGATCTTGCAGCGTCCCTTTAGCCAATCTTGCAGCGTCCCTTCGAGGTTCGGGTCTGGCGAACGTCCTCGAGTGAATCAGACAAGGCATAGCAGCGCCCGTGGCCGGGTGGACACGCGACCTTCTCGGTGCGCCATGACGTCCTCAATCATGTC
>JAHWJF010000361.1:2694-4471 GCA_019348515.1 Chloroflexota bacterium
GTGGCCGGGTGGACACGCGACCTTCTCGGTGCGCCATGACGTCCTCAATCATGTCCTGAGTCAGTTCGGGAGCCGCCATACCCGATGTGATGAGCCGGTGATGGCCTTGCACCATGGAGGGAAGGACTCGACATGTGCAGGGCGTGGCATCGCTATCTCTGTGATCTCTTCGGTATATGGGGAGGGTTCGTCTTCAAAGGACCGCGAAAGCGCAACAGAGGCGCCGAGAACGCAGGGCGTCACTCCCGGCCCTCTGCGATGAGCTCACGGATGGTGAGCCCTTCGCCCAACGTAATGTTGTGCTCGCGTCGGTATCGACGCCACGCTTCGATCGCCGCCGCGGCGTCTTCGAAACTCTTACCAACGGGAACGATATGAGCCACTGGCACCCCGTGTTTGGTAACGACCACCGTCTCACCGTTCGCGACCTCAGCCAACAATTCGCTGAAGCGGGTCTTCGCTTCATATGCGCCAACAGTTCTCATTCTCCATCCTTCTATTTGACTGGCCGGATCCTAGTCTAAACTTCCACAGACCGCGCCAAGAGTTGTCATAATTGTGCTCGTCGTAAGCGTGGGGACCAGCTCGGTTCTGGGATTCACCCCGGTCCTGGCGCGGGATCGGGCGCCGGAGCGGTTTGCAAGGCCGCGAGCGCGGCGTCGGCCAGGGCGAGGTCGGGGGCCTGCACGTAGAGGACTTCCTGACCGTCGAGAAGGATGCGCGCGGCGATATCCGGGGTGACGAGCGCCACGTCGTCGGGGCTCTCGCCATTGAAGACGCCGTCCCAGCGGCCGTTGCCGAACTCGGCGAGCGCGCGGCTGAAGGCTCGCGCATCCTGCGGGGAATCCCAGACCGAGCGCCAGACGAGGGTTTCCCGCTCGCCTGTGCCGTCTTCCCAGAGCGCGAAGCGGTCTCCGTCCCAGCCGGCGGCGGCGTTGCGGGCCGCCTCTGGCAGGGAAATCTCACCGGTGATGCCGTTGAATCCTTCCCCAGGATCGAAGTCGGCAAGAAGCACCGCGGTCTGCAGCTCACCAAGAGTCTCCTCGTCGACCACCCTCCAGCCCTCGCCGAGCGCGGTGACGGGATCGGGCAGGGGGACGGAGGAGGGAGCGTCCCGATCGAGATATTTCAGGGGATGCAGGATCTGCTCCGTCGAGACGGGGATGTCGGCGTAGGCGGCGTTGACGGCGTCCCAGCCGCCTTCCGTGAGGAGGCGGTCGACGAAGGCCAGGCCGGAGGTGTAGGGGAAGAGGAGCGTGACCCCGATTGCCGCCGGTGCCTCATCCATCACGGGAAACTCGCCCCCAGCCTCCCGCAGCAGCGCCAGCGCGAGCGCGGGGTGCTGGTCAAGATAGGCGGTCGACCCGGCCACGGCGTCGCCCTCGTAGAGGGCGAGCGCGGCCAGCGTCTGATCGCTGTTGAGGTCGGTCATGTCCTCCATGAAATCGTCAGGATCGAGGTGCGCGTCCTGGAGCGCATGAATGACCTCGTGGGAGTAGAAATACTCGGTCACATCGAGATCGCCATCGAATAGGACGAGCATCTCGTCGGTGATGGGATCGTAGAAACCGGCCGCTTGCTCACCCATGAGGCGCACGGTCAAATCGAGGAGATCGACGCCTTCCGGGAGGAGCCCCAGTGCCGCCAGGGAGCGCGATTGCGCCGCGGCCTCCTCGGAGTCGATCTCCTCGGCAATCAGCTCCGGCATCATCGCTAGCAGCTCATCCTGGGAGACGAGGACATCGTCGATCTCGGCGAGCGGAGGCAGCCCGCGCAG
>JAHWJF010000362.1 GCA_019348515.1 Chloroflexota bacterium
CGATCGTGTCAGCGTACGCGTATTTGGTGCCCCCGTAGCCCTGCGGCCCATCATCTGAGGCCGACGTGTAATCGTCGAAGCGCTCGAAGACCATCGCCGCGTCGCGTCGCCACTCCACTAGCCGGTACGGCCCAGTGCCCAAGTACTGATCAGAGTTGGTCATCGGGTCGTCGCCGGCCGCGTCGAGGATCGACTTGGGGTGGATCGTGCAGGCCTGCGTGTTGTGGGCCAGGGCGATCAGGATAGTGCCGTACGGCTCGTTGAGACGGAACTCGATCGTGTAATCGTCGACCTGGGCCAACTCACTGGTCTTCTCCATGAGACGCTGGCCGACGCCGCTGATGCGCCCCCAGCGCTCGACTGAGGCTATGGCGTCAGCCGCCTTCATCTCCTCGCCGTTGTGGAACATCACGCCCTGGCGCAGGGCCATGGTGTGCGTCAGCCCGTCCTCGCTGACGGTGTGCGTTTCCACCAGCTCGGGGATCGGCTGATACTGCTCGTCGTAGGTAAATAGCCCTTCGTAGGCGCAGTAACCGATGACCGCGATGATCTCGGCGGTCGACTGGTGCTCGTCTAGATGGGGCGGCTCGCCGATGGTCGCCACCCGCAGCGTGCCACCGCGCACGCCGGCGGCCGGGTCGTCCTGCATCGCCCGCAGCACCGCGGCCGACGCCTGCCCGGTCGCCTCGCGTCCGACCAACGTCGCCAAGGCGGCACTGCCCAGCCCGAGCATGGCGGCTCGTCGCAACAGCGAGCGGCGATTGAGCTGCCCTCGCTCCCACTCGGCGACAATGGCGGCGATCTCACGCCGCGTCGAGGATGGTGTCTTGCCCATGAGTCGGGTCATCTTCGAGCCTCCTCTGATTCCATTTGGCCACGTTGGCCACCTACTCACTACCAGCTACCTGAACGGCGGGATCAGATCACCCGGGAAGAGGCAAATATCCTCTTCTCGAACGATCGTCAACCCTCCGTCTCCCTGTGTGAGCGGCATCATAGTCCAGGTGAAAGAGTTGTCAAACGCTCCGTTGGCTATCGGCTGCTAGCTACGGGGCTGTCCGTGCGAACCAGGCATTGGGAAAAGGGAGTGGGCTCCACTACAGTGGACTCCAATCGCCAATAGCCGACTGCCAGCAGCCGATAGCCGATAGCCAAAGGAGCGATGCGTTTGATCACCGGGGCTTCTGACGTCGTCGTCATCGGCGGCGGCATCAGCGGCACGGCCGCGGCATACGAGCTGGCCCGCGCCGGGGCACAGGTAACCCTCATCGAGAAGGGTACCCTGGCCAGCATGGCATCGGGGTGGACGCTGGCGGGAGTACGACAGTCGGGCCGGCATCCAGCCGAGCTCCCACTGGCGACGGCGGCGGTCGCGCGCTGGCGGCAGCTCGGCGAGGAGCTGGGGGCCGATGTGGAGTACCGCCAGGAGGGGAACCTGCGGCTGGCGCGCTCCCCCGCGGAAGTCCCGGTGATCCAGAAGATCGTCGACGAGCAACGTGCACTCGGACTGGACCTGACCTTCCTGGCAGACAACGCCTCGATACGAGAGATCGCGCCGGCCATCGCGCAAACCGTCCTCGCCGCCTCGTACTGCCCAACCGATGGTCACGCCAACCCCATCGCCACGATCCAGGCGTTCGCGAGCGCGGCCGAGCGCCACGGGGCGACCCTGTGCACCGAAACCCTGGTAACCGCTATCGACGCCGGCGACGGCCGAGTCCGTGGCGTCCGCACGACGAGCGGTCACATCGCCGCCGGCGCCGTGGTGGTGGCCACTGGCGTGTACACGACCCGGCTCTGCGCACCGCTCGGGCTGGACGTGCCGATTAAGGTGCGGCAGGTGGCCGTGGTCCAGACCGTGCCCCTAGCGCCCCTCATCCAGCAGGTAGTCGGGACGGGAGGGGCAAACTTCGCCGGCCGGCTGGAGGTCGGCGGCCGCTTCCGGCTCTCCGGCGGTGGCAGGCCGTGGCTACACCATCTCGACAAACTCGCTCAGGGTAACGATGCAGTCCTCCCGCCTTCCGCGCGCGTCATCGACGCTCTCGCGCGAGGCATCGAGGTACTCCCCACCCTCGCGGATGCTCGGGTAGCTAGGGTCTGGGGAGGGCTGATCGATGCGACGCCGGATGCTCTGCCGGTCATCGAGCGAGCGCCGGAAGTCGACGGTCTGATCGTCGCCGCGGGGTTCTCCGGACACGGCTTCTGCCTCGGTCCGGTGACCGGCCAGATCGTGCGGGACCTCGTGCTGGATGGGGCGACCTCATTCCCAATTGAGCCGTTCCGGAGCGATCGCTTTGCGGGCATCTCCACACGCACGGAGGCACTGCTGCACGGATGACAGCGGCGGCGTTGCGGCTCAAGCAGATTCCGTCTCCGCGTATCCGGCCTGTTCCTTCGCCTCAATTCCGTTTACCATGGTGGCCTGCTCAGTGGTTCACGCACGGTGCCCCGCCACTGATTTCCGTTTTCTAGTCGGCCTCGACGGCGAGGCCGCCTGAGTCCATCGACCGGCGACGCCGGAATCGATGGCAGACGAGGAGGTCCCCAATCATGACCAGAAGCCGATGGATCACATCCCTCCTGGCGGTGGTTCTGTTCCTTTCAGCGGGCGCCACCGAGCTCGTCAGCAACGCCATGGCGCAGGACGAGGGAGACCGGCCGGTTCTCCGCTTCGGCGTTAACGCGGCGGACCTGTCGACGCTCGATCCCCACTTCGCCTCCGGCACGCAGGACCGCACCGTCGTCGACATGGTCTTCAACGGCTTGGTCCGGTATGTTCCTGGCAACAGCGCCGAGATCGAGCCAGATATCGCGGTGGCGATCCCCGAGCCGGAGATCGTCGATGGCAAGCAGGTCTGGACCTTCGAGCTGCGCGACGACGTGATGTGCCATCCCGGCCCGGATACCGAGGCTTACCCGCTCACCGCCGACGATGTCGTCTATTCGCTGCAGAAGTCGGCGGATACGGAACGATCGGCCTACGCCGGTGAATACGCCGGCATGACCGTCGAGAAGGTTGACGACCACACCGTCACCATCACGATGGACAACCCGCTCTCTTCGACCCTCTTCCTGCCGAAGATCGCCAACTACGCTGGTGGCTTCATCGTCTGTCAGCAGGCAGTCGAGGCCATGGGTGACGAGGGACTCGCAACGCATCCGGTTGGCACCGGGCCGTTCATGTTCGAGAGCTACACCCCGCAGAACAGCGTGGTGCTGACCGCCAACGATGACTACTTCCGGGGCGCGCCGAAGCTAGGCGGGGTCGAGGTCCGGTACATGCCGGACACCTCCAGCCGCGAGCTGGGCCTGCAATCCGGCGAGTTGGATGCCGCCTCAGGACTCTCGGAAGCGCAGTGGGTCGAACGCATCAATGCTGAGGGCAACCTCATCGCCGACGTCTTCGGCGTCGGCGAGGCCGCCTTCATCAACTTGAACGTGACGCAGGAGCCACTCGACGATCCACTGGTGCGGCAGGCGATTGCCTTGGCGGTCAACCGTGACGAACACACGGCGCTCTACGGAGAGCCAGTCGCCGAGAATATCTACTCTGTCGTTCCGGCCCAGCTGATGCCGGGAGGCTTGACCCAGGAAGAAGCGGAGGCCGCGGGAGTGGCCTACGAGCAGGACATCGAGCGGGCGCGGGAGCTGCTGGCCGAGGCTGGTTACCCCGATGGCTTCAGCATGGATCTGATCACCTCGGAGATGGCCGCCTACCGTGCCAACTACGAAGTGCTCCAGGCGGAGTTGGCGGAGATCGGCATCACGCTCAACCTGAACGTCGTCGATCACGCCACGATGCACGAGCAGATCCGGGAGAACGTCAACCCGATCGTGATCTATGTTGCCTACCGGCCTAACGCCGATGTCTATCTCACCAACTTCTTCCACTCTGATTCCATCGTCGGCGAAGGAGTTTCGCCGATCACGAACTTCTCGCACTACGCGGAGATCGACGACCTCATCGAGCAGGCGCGAGCCGAGACCGATCCCGCTGCCCAGGAAGAGCTGTGGAAGCAGGCGAACATCCAGATCCTGGAGGACGTAGCCGCCGTCCCACTCCACTTCCAGAATCAGGTCTATGCCCGAACACCGGCCGTCGATTATGGGCACGAACTGATCTCCAGCCTGGCTCTCTACCCCCAGATCACGGAGCAGACGACGGTGGAGAGATAACCAGGAAACTCCTGGGCCGCGAGAGCATATCTCCTTGCGGGACCTGTCCCCGCACGGTTGCTAAGAGGAAATGGACGAGGGACACGGCGCGCCGTGTCCCTCGCCAGCCTTCTTCATTGCAGAATACCGACAGATGCGGCCCGGGTCATCCCTGCCGCAACGCGGTAGTCGTGTCAGGTGGTGGAACGACCGTGCAGCATCTCGGCTGAGAGCCAGATCCGTTCAAAGGCTACGAGATTCTGCACGGTCGC
>JAHWJF010000033.1:0-9684 GCA_019348515.1 Chloroflexota bacterium
AATAGTGCTATTGATCGGAGTGCCGATCGGCGCCATTGCTGGCTTTTTTGGCGGTGCGACGGACAATGTCTTGATGCGTCTGGTCGATGTTATCTATGCCATTCCCCAATTGCTCATGGTGCTGCTCTTCGTCAACTGGTGGGGTCCAGGATTGCTCAATATCTTCCTGGCAATCGGTCTTGTCGGATGGGTCACTCAGGCGCGGTTGGTGCGCGGACAGTTTCTCTCTTTGCGAGAGCAGGAATACGTCGGCGCCGCGCAAGTCGCCGGTGGCAACGGCTCATACATCATCCGCAAGCACATGCTTCCTAACAGTCTAACTCCAATCATCGTGGCGCTGACATTTGGGATCCCGACCGCGATCTTCACGGAGGCAGCGCTCAGCTTCGTCGGGGTTGGCATCCGGCCGCCTCAGGCGAGTTGGGGGCAGATGGTCGCCGAAGGGAGTAATCCGGGCTATATCGAAACTAACCCGCACATGCTCCTGTTTCCCGTGCTGGCAATCGGCCTGACGATGCTTGGCTTCTCCTTTCTCGGTGATGGACTCCGCGACGCCCTCGACCCCAAAGGGAGCCGCGACTAATGAGACATCTCAGTCCTAGGCGCTCACGTCCTCCGGAGGGGACGTGGCGCCGATTTCTTATACCGGACGACCGAGTAGGCTCGTGTCCGGCGGGTTTGGTTCCTCGGGCGAAAGGAGGACAGCTGGCGTAGGCCTAGCGCCGGAGACCCGGGCCGGCAATTCGGCCACACGCAACGGCACGATCCGCTAAAGGGTTCTCAATGTGACCACGAAAGGAGTACACGCGTGGGAACGCAAATGAACGAACAATTGGGTATTCTCGGAAAACGGTTCAAGAGCCTCGGCATGAGCCGGCGGAACTTCATGAAGATTGCGGCGGCCGCGGCCGCAGGCACGGTCACCACGGCAGGAGGCCAGCGTTATGTTGGGCCAAGCGCGTCGGCCGCACCACGCCGGGCGCTCCTCCGGCAAGATGTCGGACCGGATGATACGTTCTATCACAATAGCCTTCGGGCCGATCCGGTTTCCTTCGACTGGAATCTCAACCTCTACGCCGGTGCTGAGGTAGAGATTGCGGCTGGTCTGCTGACATTTGATCCCGACTTGAACGCTATACCGGACTGGGCCGAGACGTTCGCGTCGAACGAGGATGCGTCGGTCTGGACGTTCAACATCCGACCCGACAACCAGGGCTGGACGAACGGCACCGACACGCGACCTGTGACCGCACATGACTTCGTCTATTCCTGGGAACGGCAGCTCAATCCCGCCAACGCCGCCGCATATGCTGGGTTCCTCTTCGATATCAAAAACGCCGAAAAGTACAACCTCGGCGAAGAGGGGATCGCTGCCGAGGATTTGGGGACGAAGGCGCTCGACGACTGGACCCTCGAAGTGACAATGGAGGGTCCCCGAGCCTACTTCCCGCAGGTCGTAGGTTACCAGGCGGCGGTGCCGGCGCCACAATGGGCCGTGGAGGAGCATGGAGCTGACAGATGGGCATCGGGTGATGTGCCGTTGTGGTGCAACGGTCCCTTCAAGCTCGATCGGTGGGAGCACGATGTCGTCGTCGAGCTATCACCGAACCCTGGCTACTGGAACGCGGAAAACATTGACCTCAAGAAAGTCTACGACCCGATCATTCCCGCTGATGCGGCCGTTCTCTCGTACGAGCGCGGCCAAGGAGTGCAGCAGCTGGATTGGGTCACCGTCCCCGCATCCGACCTCCAGAGATATCAGGAGGATCCGGAACTCTCAGAGCAGATGAGGCGGTACGTCTTCCCCGGAATCTGGATGTTGGTGCCCTCGAACAATCAGGAGCCGTTTCAGAATGATGAGGTCGGGCTCCAAGTTCGCAAGGCGCTGAGCCACGCGGTCGATCGCAGCCGACTGGTTGAATTGACAAACGGTCTCACAATCGAGGCGCACGGAATGGTGCCGACCGGAGTATTCGGGTACATCGATGACCCGGAAATTGCGGCCATTCAGGCATTTGATCCTGATCTCGCGATGGAGATGCTCGCCGGCACACCGTACGAGGGCGGCCAGAACTGGCCAGAGATCACCATGCACATGCGGGGTCAAGAGGAAATCTACAACGCAGACCTGATGGCGAACGACATCGTGGCCCAGCTTCAGGAAAATCTGGGTATGAATGTCAACATTCAGGTCTGGCCGGAGGCCTCGTGGCGACCGGAGCTATTCAAGAACGAGTTCCAACTCGTCTGGATTCGCTGGTGGTATGACTACCCGGATCCGAACAACGGCTACGGCGACATGTTCTACAGTCAGAAGGCGTCCGGCAAGCGGCAAGCGTGGTCGAACGCCGAGTTTGACGATCTGGTGAATCAGGGCAAGGCGGCTCCGGATCCTGAGGCGCGGCTCGAGATTTACAAGCAGGCCGAGCGGGTGATCCAGGAAGATGTCGGATACATCCCGGTCGTCTATCGAGTCGATCAGTACGCCTTCAAGCCGTGGGTCAAGGACGTAGCCGTCAACCGACAGGGCTTCACCGTGCCGCTGGGTAACATCTACGCTCGCATGCTCTCGGATGTGCGCGTAGAAGGCCGACCAGAGTAGTAGAGATCCAGCCGATCGGGCAAGCGTAGAAAGGCGGATGCGGACCGGGGAGACCGAAAGGTCTCCCCGGTTTCGTTTTCTCCTCAGCGGCCGAAAGAACGAGCACGAGACCCGAGGACACATTTGGGCGTCGAGTGGCGTGGGATACTCCGTGCATTGCTTGGAGGAGTCTAGAAAGATCCGATGCGTGTTCACGGGTGGAGGTTCAGATGACGCAAGAGATCATGCATCCGCGATTTGTCTGGTGGAACGGCCAACGTCGACCGTGGGAAGAGTGCACCATCCATGTTACAGAGCTCGGCTGGTCGACGGTCGGGGCGGTGTTCGAAGGCATCCGCGCGTACACCGGCGACCGCCCCGACGAGCTCTACATCTTTCGCCTGCGCGAGCATCTGGAGCGATTGGAGCGCTCCATGCGCCTCGTGCGCCTCAAGCTCGAATACAGTCTGGATGAGCTATCCGAGGCGACGATCGACTTACTGCGCGCGAACAATGTTCACGAAGATAGCTACATCCGACCCCTGGCCTACGCCGCGGACACCTCCGGCAAGCGGTTCGCCCAGATCGGTCACGACGCCGCCCTGTTGGTCAATACATCGCCGATGGCGTCGCACCTCAAATCGGGCATGACGCAAGTGGCGAAGGTCAGCTCCTGGCGCCGTATTTCCGAAGACGTCATGCCTCCTCGGATCAAGAACCTATCGAATTATCGAAACAGCCAGTTGGCCGGCATGGAGGCTCGTCTCGACGGCTACGACACCGCCGTGCTCCTGAATAACCAGGGCAAAGTCTCCGAGGGCCCCGGCGCTTGTGTGATGCTCGTCTCGGGCAATCAGGTGGTTACTCCGCATGTTGGCAGTGGCATCCTCGAGAGCATCACCCGGGATGCGCTTATCGTCCTGCTGCGAGAGGTGTTGGACCTCGAGGTTGTAGAACGTGAGGTCGATCGCACCGAGCTCTATCTGGCGGATGAGGTGTTCACGTGTGGAACCGCGGCCGAGGTGACGCCGATTACCAGTATCGACAAGTACCCAGTTGGCAATGGCTCGATTGGTCCGGTCACCCGAGCGTTGGAATCGGCGTTTGACGATGTGCTACGCGGTCGAGATGCGAGGTACGGGCACTGGCGTACGCCGGTTGAGTTGGCGGTACCAGCTGTGGTGTAGCCAGCCGATTATTTGCCGGATCGTGGCCTTGGCCCGCGCCTGCGTGGGAGATGAAGACCACGTCGCGGTTTCTTGGCGTGCCGTCTGCCGATTTTTTGGTAACGCTCGTAACGCTCCCGGACAACTCGGTTGATCCGCTTTCGCTGAAGTTCGCACAGCGCGTTCGCAATCGTCTCGGCGAGTATCGCGGCCGCCGTATCCGGATCGACGTCAGCGCCGCTATCCGGTTCCGGAACGATTTCGTCGACGACATTCAGATGCTTCAGATCGCGCGCCGTGAGCTTGAGTTTTGAGGAAACCTCTGGAGCGCGTGCCGCGTCGCGATAGAGGATTGCCGCCGCTCCCTCGGGAGCTATAACCGAGTAGATCGCGCCGTCCAGCATAAGCACGCGGTCGGCAACGGCAAGAGCGAGTGCACCGCCACTGCCTCCTTCTCCGATCACCGCGGAGACAATCGGAGTCCGCAGGGTGCTCATTCTCGCCAGCGACGCGGCCAGCTCCGAGGCAAGACCTCGCTCCTCAGATTCAAGGCCAGGGTAAGCGCCTGGCGTGTCAATCAGCGTTATTAGCGGCATGCGGAGTCGCTCCGCCAGGTCCATGACCCGTCGCGCTTTGCGATAGCCCTCCGGGTAGGGGCGTCCATCGTGCCGACGGGCTCGATCCTCGAGATGCCCACGTTCGAGCGCCACAACGGCGACGCCTTTGCCGTCCAGCGTGCCCAGTCCGGCGATAATCGCGGGGTCGTCTCCCGACGAGCGGTCACCATGGAGCTCGACGAACTCTCCGAACATCCGTTCCAGATAATCGCTGCTGGTGAGGCGGCCGGACCCCCGCGCCCGCTGGACCGCGTCCCAGGCGGGGATCTCTGGCCCGCTTTGCCTCCGTCGAAATGAGCGACCGCGCCGGTGATGACCGGACCGAGGAGCCATGAGAACAGAGAGTGCGCGTGAAAGAAAGTCACGTTGCTCTCGACGATCGACTATCGCGTCGATCATGCCGTGCGTGTAGAGAAACTCGGCAGTATGCGATCCATCTGGCAGCTTCTTGCCAATGATCTGCTCGGCGACTCGCGGACCCGCGAAGCCGATCAGTGCGCCGGGCTCGGCGACAATCATGTCTCCGAGGTTGGCGAACGATGCGAACACACCCCCAGTCGTTGGATGGGCCAGGATCGATATGTACGGACAGCCGGCATCCCGCAGTCGTTGCACGGCGGCCGACGTCTTCGCCATTTGCAACAGTGAGAGCATGCCCTCTTGCATGCGTGCGCCTCCGCTGGCCGAGACTGTGATGAGAGGTAGTCTTCGATCTCGGGCACGTTCTGCGACGCGGACGAGCTTTTCCCCGACGACGACTCCCATGCTGCCGCCGAGGAAGGCAAAATCGAGGACAGCAATAGCCACCTCGTGACCATTCAAGCGCGCCAAGCCGGAAACGAGCGCATCCGATTCACCTGTTTCGCTCCGTAGCATGAGCAGTCGGTCGCGGTATGCCGTCTCGTCCGCGAACTGAAGTGGGTCGGTCGACGCAAGCCCGGCATCGTACTCGCGAAAACTGTCAGGATCGATAAGTCGCAGGATCGTCAATCGTGCCGACTGGCGGTCGTGATATCCGCACACACTGCATACCCGGAACTGCTCGTAATCTTGATCGCCGGCAACCCTCGTACCGCATTTAGGACACGCCAGTGGCGACGCTCCGTCCCCGTCTGGAGCGCCGTGCTCGACAGTCGCCGACGGCGAGGCAGCACGCGCGGGTTCGAATAGGTCGGTCATTTCGATTGCTCGATCATCAGTCTGCTCCCGCATTCGGTGTTCACGGCCCCCTCCAGCGGGATGTACAATCGCGGTCGGTCAGACAATAACACTTCCAGGTGAGGACGATGCTAACGTGATATCTCCCGAGGACGGCCCGGTACGTATCGACGTGCTGCAGCGACTTGCCGAGCAGGCTATGTCCGATCCGCAGTTTCGCGACGAGGCTCGAGACGATCTCCCGGCCACGCTCGTCAAGTATGGCTACTACCTCACTCCTCAGGAGCTTGCGCTCGTCGTTCGATTCCGTCGCTCGCTCGCCGACGCCGGGGTCGACCTCGATCTCGTCAATGGAATGAACGACGAGCTGATCGCGGACGTTCTGGAACGGCTTCAGCGGCGCGTGCGCAGCGAGGGCCGAACCTGAGCTGCACAGTGCCAAAGCGCACGCGACTTTTCTCGCCGACACTATCCACCGCCGATGTTTTTCGGTGTTGTCAGCCTGGATCGTGGGCCGGGTAGCAAGCGACCCGGTTGATCGATTGCTCGAAAGGAGAGAGCGTGGGGCTTTGTTACTTTGTTACAGATGGCGTGGAGGAACCGCGCTTTGGGCTCGTCAATGGCAATCGCGTCATCGATCTAGCGCGGTCTGGGGGGCCAGAATCCTTGACCGAAGCGCTGCAGATGCCGCTGGATGAGCTCCAGGCTGCGCTAAGGACTGTCGCTGGGGCCGGCCAGATGGGTTTGTCTTTGCAGGATGTCACGCTCACCGCTCCGATCGACCAACAGGAAGTCTGGGCCGCCGGAGTCACCTACTCGCGGTCCCGAGACGCGCGCATGGAGGAGTCGAGTCAGAAGGATGTCTACGACCGGGTCTACGACGCCGACCGGCCCGAGCTTTTTCTGAAGGCAACGCCGAACCGCGTCTCGGGACCGGGAGAGCCCGTCGCGATTCGCTCGGATTCGTCCTGGGACGTACCGGAACCGGAACTGGCGCTCTGTGTGAACGCCCGGGGCGAGATTGTCGGATACACCATTGGCAATGACGTCTCGTCTCGCACGATCGAGGGTGACAACCCATTGTATCTGCCCCAGGCGAAAGTCTATTCCCAGTGCGCCGCCCTGGGTCCCATCGTCGCCACAGTCGATGAGCTGCCGGACGCATCGAATCTCGAGATCCAGCTCACTATTCTCAGGGATGGCGCGGAGCTCTTCACGGGCAGCACCGCTACATCCCACATGCACCGGACACTCTCTGACCTGCTGAGTTACCTCATGCGCAACAACGAGTTCCCGGCGGGCGTGTTCCTGATGACCGGCACGGGGATCGTTCCTCCGTCCGAATTCACGCTGCAAAATGGTGATGAGGTCACCATCCGCATCGAGCAGATTGGGTCGTTGGTGAACCCAGTCGTTCGCCTCGCCGGATGAACGAAAAACATTGCGCAAAAGAGGACCACGAGCGGCCCGAACCAGCGATCTGCTTCGATGGCGTTCGCGTCTGGACGCCACAGGGCGCTCACATCCTGCGGGGTGTTGACTGGCAGGTGCGGCAAGGGGAGCGCTGGGCGCTTATTGGCCCCAACGGCTCCGGGAAGAGCACCCTCTTGTCGCTGGCAGGCGCCGTCCGCCATCCAAGCGAGGGTCGAGTCTCGGTACTCGGCGGCATGCTAGGACGGGTGGACATGCCTGTTTTGCGCCGAAGCATTGGCCTCGTGGACTCGGGTGTGACGCCGCTTGATTGGTTAACCGCGGAAGAGGTCGTTCTCACCGGCATCGGCTCGACGCTACGCCCGCTGTGGTGGACATACTCCAGTCAGGATCGCGATCGATCGCGTGAGTTGCTCGCCCTCCTCGGGTGCGCTGATCTGGCCGACCGAGTCATCTCAACGTGCTCGCAGGGAGAACGTGGAAGGATCCGCATTGCACGAGCACTCATTGCGAACCCGCGGCTCCTCTTGCTCGACGAGCCCGCAGTGGGTCTCGATCTTGCCGCCCGTGAAGCGCTGATTGCCGCGCTGGATCGCCTCAGTGAGGAACGAGCAGAACTAACGTCGGTGCTCGTGACCCATCACCTCGAAGAGATTCCGGCATCGACCTCTCACGCCATCCTGTTGCGAGAAGGAAAAGTCATCACCGCGGGAGACATAGCAGCCACGCTGAACGGCAGTAGTCTCTCGGCGTGTTTTGGGTTACCGGTCGAATGCCGCTACGATGGTCAGCGCTGGTCTGCACGCGCCCCCGCGAGATGGACGCGCGTCGCCGACGTTTCATGAACGGCGACACGCGTTCCCTTCACGCCACTTCCTCAACACCACACCACGCCATGGTGACCGCGGCAAAGAGCTTCGTCGCCTCGATGAGATCCTCCACCGGTAGGAACTCGTTCGTTCCGTGAATCCCCCAGCTCGGATCACCCAGGCCGAAGATCAACGAGGGCTGCCCGAGTGGGAACCAAAAATTCGCGTCGCAGACGAACGGAGCGGTCTCGACCACCACGTCCCTGCTGGAAACACTGCGGAGGACGTCGGCGATCGTCCGTACCCCAGGGTGATCGAACGGCATGTTGACCGGCTCCTTGACCCATGGAGCCTCGGACGTAGAGTCAAGCGGCAAATCAAGGACAGGTGGATGGTCCCGGAGCCAATAGTCACTTTCGGTCACGCGATTGATGGTTTCACGAATTTCGCTCATGACCTCGCCCGCGGTGAGGTCGGGGTAGAACAAGAGCGACCCGGTTGCATCGCAGGAGTCGGGGATCGATGTGATTGACGTCCCCGCCTGTATCGTGTTGATGTTGATGAACATCCCACCCGGTGCGACATTCGGATTGGTCCGCCAGAGCAGCCACTGCCGCTCCAGCTCTAACAGAGCCAGCTGATACTTGAGCATGTTATCGATCGCGCTGACGCCAGGCCGCTCGACGCCGTGCGGCAGGGCCTGCGCGACGAGATGACGGTTACAGATGTGTGTCGATTTCCCGGGCACGGTTAGCCGGAAATAGAGTTCTCCCTTTGCTGTCGGGTAGATTCGGAAATTCGAGGGCTCCGGGAAGATTGCCAGATCGGAGCGGTAACCTCGTTCGAGGATGGTGTTGCACCCGATGTCTCGCCGCCCAGACTCTTCGCCGCACGCCTGCGCAAGAATCAGATCGCCCTTCAACCGCACACCGAGGTCGTGGAGGATTCGGGAGGACATGGTATAGGCGGCGATCGCGCCCTTCATGTCCGACGCGCCGCGACCCCAGAGTTTCCCGTCTCGCACTTCTCCTGAGAATGGGCCCGCTCCGCTCCATTGCTCGGCCTGCTCGGTCGTTACCGGGACGACGTCGGTGTGTGCCGACCAGGTTAACGATCGGCCCCCGCCCGATCCCTTCTGGACGGCGACGACATTCGGCCTACTCTCAGCGACTTCCCAGTAGTCGACCGTATCGAACGCATGTGACTCCTGAAGTCGATCCCGGAGCCACTCCTGGGCCGGCCTCTCGCCCAGCTCATTAGCCTCCAGGTCCGGATTCACGGACGGTTGCCGAATCAGTTCCGCCGCGAACGCGACGATCTCATCCGCCCGGTCATCGATAGTGGCGAGGACCGACTCCAGGCGCGATCGCGATCCCATAACCATGATTCCCTCCTCAACGGTCATCTCTCTGACGTATCTTGCCAAGGATGCGCGGCTGGCGCAGCCCTGCGCCGATGATAGAAGCGAGGGAGGTTCTCGATGGTAGAAGAATCAAGCAACGCTAGAGACCGTGCCGCGCTTAGTCATTTCGATCGTGCGGGCCGGGCGCGCATGGTCGACGTCGGTGAAAAGTCGGACTCGGATCGGGTGGCCACGGCGTCGGGCCGGATCTGCATGGCGAGGGAAACGATCGAGCTGATTCGTCAGGGTCGAGCCGCAAAAGGCGATGTGCTTGCCGTCGCGCAGATCGCCGCGGTGATGGGGGCAAAGCGGACACCCGATCTCATCCCCATGTGCCACCCATTGATGCTGACCAGCGTTGAGGTCGCCTTTCAACTATCTGACGACGAAGTTCGGATCGAGGCCACGGTGAAGACGCGGGGCCGGACGGGAGTGGAAATGGAGGCAATGACCGCGGTCGCCACCGCGGCGCTTACGATCTACGACATGTTGAAGGCGGTCGATCGGAGCATGACGATCA
>JAHWJF010000033.1:9784-13804 GCA_019348515.1 Chloroflexota bacterium
TAGTGGCATCTGCGGCGGAGAGCAGGCCAGTCGGCAGCGCTGGGATTACCATCCCAGGGGCAGACCGGCTCATCTGGTACTTCATGCGCATCTCCGGAGCACTGCTTGTTGTCCTAGCCGGGGGACATATTTTCATTACTCACTATCTGAATGTGCCCTCAGAGACCTCGTTCGCCTTTGTCGCCGATCGCTGGGCCAATCCCTATTGGCGCACATTTGACTGGCTCCTGCTGATGCTGGCGCTCTGGCATGGAGTCCTTGGCCTTCGCTACTCGATCCAGGACTACCTCCGCTCGCCGATGACGCGTACCTTCGCCCAGGGAGTGATGTGGAGTCTCGGTATTGTGTTTCTAGCCCTTGGCACGATGACAGTTTTCGCGTTTGACGCCGAGGCGGCCGCGGCCAACAGCGGACCGTTGGCGGATGCGATGTGGATCGCCGAAATCATTGGGTTTTCCCTCTACCTGTTCGCGATCGTATCCTACGTCTCTATCGCCCTGCTCGCGATCTGGGCGGTACGGTCACTTTTCCAGGGCCGGGCGCCAATCTATAGCGGGGGTTCTGGCCAATACGCCTGGGTTCTCCATCGAGCGACCGGTATCGGGATCCTCTTTTTCCTGCTCGTCCACATCATCGACATCTCGCTGATTGGACTCGGGAGAGACATCTACGATGCATCGGTCGAGTTCTATTCGCGACCCGTGCTGCTCCCGATGGAGATTCTGCTCGTGGGCGCCGTGGTCTATCACACGCTCAATGGCTTACGAATCATGACTATCGATTTCACCTCGGGTGGATATCGTCGCGAGCGGACCTCGTTTGCAATCGTCATGATCCTGACGATCTTGTTGACCTTGCCCAGTGCCTGGATCATCTTCCGCGCCGAACTGTAAGCGCGATGTCGCTCGGGACTGTGGATTGGGAGTGAGCGCAGAACCCGGAATGCCGGCGATCAGGCCGTCAAGTACGTGAGCAGGGTCCGCACCCCGACGCCGGTCGAGCCCTTAGGGCCGATGGCGCTCGCCTTTTGCTGACGCGCGGACCCCGCGATGTCAAGATGCGCCCATGGCAGCCTCTCGGTGAAGTGCTTCAGGAAGAGGGCCGCTGTTATCGCGCCCCCGGCACGGCCTCCAGTGTTCTTAATATCCGCGACGTCGCCCTCGATCTTCTGTTCGAGCTCGTCGATGAGCGGCATCCGCCACATTCGCTCCCCCACCTCCTCCGCGGATGAGAGGAGCCTATCGGCGAGGCGGTCCTCGCTCGCGAAAAGAGCGGTGGTCCCGTCTCCCAGCGCGACCACGGCCGCCCCAGTAAGTGTTGCCAGATCGATGAGCTCGGTGGCGCCGCGCCGGGCGGTATCGACGAGTCCGTCGGCGAGGACAAGCCGACCCTCGGCATCGGTCGAGAGAATTTCCATGGTTACGCCGTTCATTCCTCGGAGGACGTCGCCAGGTCGAAATGCGGTCCCCGAGATCATGTTCTCGGCGGCGCAGATCGTGGCAACCACCGGCGTCTGACACTCCAGATCCCGCAGGGCGGACATCGCGCCCAGGACCGCGGCACCGCCAGACATGTCCCCTTTCATGTCGAGCATTCCTTCGTAGGGCTTGATCGAGTACCCGCCGGTGTCGAATGTGATCGCTTTACCGACAAGTCCGGGGACCCGCGAATCGCCTGTGTTGGTATCAGGCTGATAGCGCAATCGAATCAGACGCGGACCGTTGACGCTACCGCCGCCGACCGCAAGCGTGGCCGCGGCGCCGATCTCGGCCAGTTCCGGTGGCCCGAGAACCTCGATTTCGAGGCCGAACGACTCGGCGGTGGACCGAGCGCGAGCGGCGAACTCCTCCGGCGTCAAGATGGAAGCGGGCTCATTGCCCAGATCGCGAGCGAAATTGACAGCACGGGATACCGCGCCGGCACGGCGCAGCGATCGAGCGGCGCTTGCATCGTCAAGTCCCGGGCTCACAAACCGTATTGTCTCGACCTCTCGGCCATCCGCCGAGGCCGGCGCCGCGGCGCCCCGGTAGGCCGTGAACTGATAGAGCCCCAGAGAAACGCCGATGGCAGCGGCCCCCAGCGCGGAAGCGGAATCAATTCCCCAGTCAGGATCCGGAAGTGCAAAAGCAACATGCCGAGCGCCGGCATCTCGAGCGGCCCGCGCGGCGGCTCCGGCTGCCCTCGTCACCGCCGTGGCGGGGAGGGGTGCCACCGGGCCAACCCCGGCAAGGACAACGCGACGACTCACTGCCTGGCCAAGCGTGGGCACCACCAGTGTCGTGCCGGTCTTGCCCGAAAACCGTGCATCCAAGGCTAGTGTTTTCAACCCGCCAGATAGCGACGTGTCGACGTCCTCTGCCGGTACCGACCATACCGGGCTCTCGCTACCGGTACCGACCAGCACCACAAGCGCATCCGTCGGCGCCTGAGTTGGGTCTCCACTTTCAAATGTCAGATGCACGTGGAATTCTCCTGCTCCTGATGCCGCGGCGTGTCTCCGGGTAGACGACCGCGGCTAACTCTACACGGCGCACAAGCCGGCTCGTCTGGTGGAAAGACCGCACGCCAATGGTTGCGCCGTAATGAAACGGGTGCTGGGATCGCTAGTGGTGTTCGTACATCACGAACGTACATCCGGAGGGGTCGCGTTGCACCGAGGAGACCCGAGCACTCAGGTTCAAGTCGATGCTCGCCTGCTCTGGAGGGCGGTGCTCGCCGATTTACAGCAGACTGTGCCCACGAGCGCCTTCGAGTGGCTGCGGAACACGCGACTGAGCGGTTTTGACGCCGACGTGGCAACCATCGAGGTCAGCGACCGGGTCACCGCGGAAAATCTGAATCGTCGGTATGCGCGAGAGATCGAGCGTTCCCTCTCGGAACGAGTCGGTCGGCCTGTGACCGCCTCATTCATGGCCGACAGTCGTTCGACTTCGTTGCCCGGCGTTGATTCTCCGGATAAGCCTGTCCAGTTTGGAGAGATCCCTCCGGAGCGAAATAATCGGGAAACCAGCCGTCGACCCCGTGCAACTGGTCCTCGAACATCACCGGGGAATGAGAGTCCACGGCAGATGACCCTCGCCCCGGCCCGGGGTCATGGACTCAACCCCAAGTACGTGTTCCGTACCTACGTCGTAGGCTCCGCGAACCGCTTCACCCATGCGGCCTCCGTTTCCGTGGCGGAGCACCCGGGCGGAAAGTTCAATCCCCTGTTCATCTATGGTGGAGTTGGCCTCGGCAAGACACACCTCCTCCATGCCATCGGCCATCGAGCCCTGGAGATACACCCGGACCTGCAGGTTGCGTACGTAACCTCCGAAAAGTTCACAAACGATCTCATAGCGTCGATCCGTCAGCAGCGAACGGACGATTTTCGGGCCCGGTACCGTGAGACCGACATCTTGATGATCGACGATATTCAGTTCATCGCGGGCAAGGAGAGCACCCAGGAAGAGTTTTTCCACACGTTCAATTCGTTGTATCAGAGCGGGAAGCAGGTGATCATCTCCAGTGACAAGCCACCAAAGTCGATTTCCGCGCTAGAGGAGCGACTCCGCTCGCGGTTTGAGGGAGGCTTGATCGCCGATGTCCAGTTGCCCGACTACGAGATGCGAATCGCGATTCTGCGAATAAAGGGGGAAGAGCTCAAGGTCGATCTTCCCGCCGATGTAGCGGAGTACATCGCCCATAAGGACCAAAAAAACATTCGCGAGCTGGAAGGCGCGCTGAACATGGTGATCGCGCGATCACAACTTACGGGCGAGCCAATGACGCTACCTCTAGCAATGGAAGCGCTTTTGGACGGCGGCCCGGCACGGCGAACCAATGTGACGCGCGACGACGTGATAAACGCGGTGTTACGGCACTTCGACGTCGGCCGTCGCGAGCTCGCGGGTAAGTCCCGCACGAAAGAGATCGTGCTACCTCGCCAAATTGCCATGTACTTGCTGCGTGCCGAGACCGATGCCTCATTGCTCGAAATCGGCGGGGAACTGGGTGGACGGGATCACACGACGGTTCTCC
>JAHWJF010000363.1 GCA_019348515.1 Chloroflexota bacterium
ATGGATCCCAGGCATCCTGCTTCAAGCGCAGGTGGTGCGGGTGCGGCTCCTCGCTGTCGAGCGCCCCGGCAACACCATAGGTGGACGCGCCAGGCACCGCGATCTGGCAGCGGATGTAGCGAAACCCCTGCGACATGAAGCGACGGGCGTCCTCTTCCACTTCGCGCATATCTCGACCCGAGGCATGGACGTAGAGCGGCGCGGCAATTCGGCAGCGACCACCGAGCAGATCGTAGAGTGGCATCCCGGCACGCTTGCCTTTGATGTCCCAGAGGGCCATATCGACGCCGGAGATAGCGTTATTGAGCACCGGTCCGCTCCGCCAGTAGGAGCTGACGGCCAGCATCGACCACATGTCCTCGATGTCGTCTGGGGTGCGGCCGATGAGCTGTGGCTTCAGGTACTGCTCGATGGCAGTGGCCACCGCAAGCGGGCGCTGGGTGAACGTGGCGCAACCAAGCCCATAGAGCTCCGGCTCGTCCGTCTCGACCTTCACCACGACCAGTCGAATGTCATCCGGGGCGGTCAGAATCACCCGCACGTCCCGAATGCGGGGACCGGCGTCGCCTCTGTCCCAGGGCGGGGGCAGCAGCGGCACGGGTTTCGTATCGAGCGGGTTCGAACTCATCACAGTCGAAATCTCCTCTTTACTCACATCGCGCCTCGATTGACGCCTCGTGCGCCAATCCAGTGCCGGATCGCCGCAAGAGTGTCTTCGTTGACCGCGTCAACAACTGTATCCGCCCCGAGTCGACTGGCCAAAGCAAGCCGCTGCGAACTGATGGCGACACCGGTGACCTGAGCGCCCATCGCGCGGGCCACGAAAACCCCGGCCACCCCGACCGGGCCGGAACCGAAGATGGCAATCTGGATCCGCCAGTACTCAAGGCTTTACGGCTCGCCGGAGCGCATGAGTCCGCGTTCCCAGGCCTTCGGCGATCGGGCTAGGGAAGGCGCTGCCGCGGCGAGTGCCATCCCCCGGCGCCGAACTCCTCTGGTTGAAGGTCTGCCTTGGTGCATTGCCGTCTCGCGGTCTCGTCCTCGAAGAGCTCGCTGTCGTCCTCGGTGCGCATGAAGTATGTGTTTCAATTCAGTAGAAGACCGTGCGTGTCCGATGCCGGGGATGAGCCTTGTACGATGCGCCCTGACCACGATTCCAGAGGAGATAATCCAGCTCCCGTGCGGTCGAAGGGACACCTGACGCGCGCAATGCGGCCACGATGCGCTCGACGGCGTGGACCGCTACTGCCCGGATCTCTACCTCCTCGGGTGAGCCTGCCGGGATCATCTCTTCCCGCTCTATGCGCGCCAGGAGATCGGCGTCATAGACGAGCAGACCGTCGATGCGCAAGACATGGGGTACGAGGTTGTCGGCGAAGATCGTGAGCCGGTCGAGATCGTGGAATTCGCCCGGGCCCTGGCCCTCGAAGGCGATGGCGAGATCGGCGGCCAGGAGCTGGGCGCGCTTGTAGAGGGGAACCTCAACATCCTGGTACCAGGAGACGTCGCGGAAGAAGGGCATCTCGGCGAGCAGCTCAATCAGCCTGGCGGCTGAGTGGCCCGCGTCCGCGATCGGGCCTAGAGGATCGTCATCGTAGCGATGTCCCAGCCACACGCCGAGGTCGTTGAGGGCTTGCGCGAAGAGGGCCATCAGCTCTTGCGCCGGTCCTCGGTTTCCTACTTGCCCGAAGAGAGTGGCGCAGCTGCCGGCATCGATTGCGCGCAACTCGTCGCCGCTGAGCGGACCGGCACGTTCCCACCGCTGTTTCAACGCCGACGCCACGGTGAAGTAGCCGGACATGCCCGGCCGCTTACGCAGGTACGGGAAATACCCCGACCCGAAGTTCACCGCATCGAGTGTGATGAGAAATGCGACGGTCTCCGCCATGGAGCCGCCGGCATGGTGCTCCGTGTCATAGACCGGCTCAGGGAGACCTGCGGCGGCGAGCGACGCCGCGTAGGAACCGATCCGGTCATCGTCCAGCCGCACGAATCTCGCACTGCGTGCAACCGCGGCGCTCGCTTCCCGAATACGATAGAAGATGTCCCTTTCGTCGCTCATGTCTGAACCTCGACCGGCATCTCCGGGATGCGCCGCACCGCGCGTACCGGCGACAGCGCGAGGGCCACGGCGGCAACGAAGGAGAGGGCGACGCCGAGCCAGAGCGTCTCACGCAGGCCGACAACTTCACCCAGATACCCGGCGGCGACGGTGCCGAGCAGAATGGCGCCGAACTCCGTCACCCGGACGCTGGCGTTGACCCGGCCCAGGATGTGCGCTGGGGCGATCGCCTGCCGCAAGCTGACCTGGTTGATGTCATAGACCGTCAGCGCGGAGTCGGCCACGATCTGCTGCCCGATGAGGAACAGCACCCCAAGGGTATTCGCCGCGGTCGCCAATGGCACGAATGCCTCGCCCACCGTTGCCAGCAGGAGTGAGGCGACCATCACGGCGCCGACTCCGAACCGGGGCAGGCGGCCCGCGATCATCGCTCCGAGGAACGAGCTGACGCCACCGACCGCGAAGATCATGCCCAGAATGCCGGGATCGAACCCGACTTCCTGGTTGACATAGAGCAGGAATACCGTCCCTACGAGTCCGAAGGCCAGATTCTGGGCCACGCCGGCAAAGACCCTCCCGCGCAGGACCGGTTGCTGCCAGACTGCACGCAACCCTTCGGCCACATCGCTGGCAATCGATGGTTGCGACCCGGATGGATTCCGGTCGATCGACGACGATTCGGGATCACGGATGCGCGCGACGAGCCCAGCGGAGGCGATGAAGGTGAAGGCATCGACCAGGATTGCTGCCGGCGCCGTCAGGAGCTGGATAAGCCATCCCGCGGAGCTGAACGCGCTCGCCTCCGCCACCGACATTGCCGCGCTGAGCTTGCTGTTGGCCTCGACCAGTTCCTCGTTCTTGACGAGTGTGGGGAGGATCGACTGATAGGCCACATCGAAGAAGACGCTCAGGGCGCTGACGAGGGCCGCGATGAGGTAGAGATGCCCGAGCCCGAGCCATCCCAGGAACGCCGCCAGGGGGATGGTTACTATCAGCAGCGCCCGGCCGAGATCGGTAGCAATCATGATCGGCTTGCGGCGCAGACGGTCGACCCATGCTCCCGCGACAAGCCCGAAGAGAAACCCGGGCAGGAGTTCGGCAACGCGCAGCACGCTGATAGCGAACGGGGATGCGTCGAGAAGAAGGATGGCCGTGAAGGGGAGCGCGGTACGGGTAACGAGTGACCCGTACGTCGAGACCGTGGCCGCGCCCCAGAGATTGACGTAATTGGGGTTTCGCCAGAGTCCACCGCGCGGCATAGGACTACGAGACCGGTTGGACGGAGGAATCCGTTGATCTTGCACTCGGGGTGGACAAAAAAATCAGCCCCGACGAACCTGAGTCTCGGCGCACGACTCGTGCTGAACGGCTTTCACGTACGTCGCCCCGCTACGCGTACGCTTCCCCCGAACCGCCCGGTTGCCGACCCGGTCCCGGACGAAACCCCGCAGCATCGTCCGCCGTTGTCGTTCCCGGTGAATCATGGCCCGTGGCTCTCGGCCCCTCGGGACTGACTGTACGCACACTGTATACGTACACAGCTCTGATGTCAATAGGGGAGACGAAATTGATCGGATGGACCCCGATCAGGGCATCGGCAGAGGCGACTCGGATTCCACCACGCTCGCCCAGGGGGCGATCGTCCTCAAACCCGCCACGACCTCGCCAACCTGCTCCGGCCCGTCCATCTGCCCGGTGACGGTGACGGTGCGTGACACCGCATCGACCACCCGCACCGGAACCCCCGAGATCTCGCCCCGGCTCGGCCATTCGCCGACGGACCAGGTGATCGCGGCGCGGAAGCGCCCGCCCGCGTCGATGGCAATGACCACCGCACGATCCTCGAGGTCCCGCCGGGCAACGATTGCGGTCGGCGGTGCTCCGTGTTGCGTCGGCTCGATATCATACCCGAATTCGCGCAGCCTGTCCTCTAATGCCGGCATCGCCTGAGGCCACCGTTCACCCTCTCCCTCGATCCCCGCTCCCGTTCGCTCGCGATCGTCGCTAGTCATGGAGTCTCCTGGGGCGTGGCGGATCGGAAGTCGAGCGCGAAGGTGCGGCTCAGCCGAGCCAGATTCACCGGATCGTCGAGGATGATCCCTAGCTCCCGGTTCTGATCCAGCGACGTCGCGGAGAGGTTCTGCGACCCGACGAAGGCACGCTCGCCATCGGCGACGATCAGCTTAGCGTGGATGTAGAGTCCCCTCGCCAGCCCGATCTCGACGCCGGAGGCAGCCAGTTCCGCCTGCTCCGCGGCGAACTCCGCCGAGGGCGAGACGATCACCCGGACCCGCACGCCGCGCCGGGAAGCCTCGCTCAAGGCGGCGAGCAACTCCGGATCGCGCA
>JAHWJF010000364.1 GCA_019348515.1 Chloroflexota bacterium
ACGTGATCCACCTACTGCCAGCGATGACGGACGGCTGGAAGGGGATCCGCCGGGGGTTGCCCCAGAGCTATCTCGACCTGGAGATGGCCGCCCCGGGGATGGGCGCCGGCATCTGGCTGGGCTATCAGCTCCGTCCGCTCCTGGCGCCGGTGACGCTGCGAGCCGAGCCGCTGCCTCCCCTGGGGCAGGCGATGTTGGCCCTGGGCGTGGCGGCCGCTGGCATCGTCGCCGTGCTGGCGATCGAGCGGGCGCGATCCAACGCCGAGCCTGCCCCAGTGTCACTCGCGGCCACTTACCGGCCGCACCAGCTGCTCTGATGATCGGCCGCTCTGCCTACCAGAAGCTCAGCCCGTCTCTCGTCGACTGGTACATGCGGCAAGGGGGGCGGGCCTTCAACCAGCAGCGGACCGACCGGCCAGACGACGGCCGGGACAATCTCTTTGCACCGATGGATGGCACCGGGTCAGCGCCGGGCGAGTTCGGATGCAAATCGCGCTCGAGCAGTCCCTACACGCGGCACCTCGAGCTGCACCCCAACTGCAAGCGACTGCTCAATGCCGCGGCGCTCGCCAGCGTGCTGGCCCTCGTCCGCTGGGTTGGATGGTAAGGATGGCGCACCGGATCGAGTTGCGCGCCCGGGCCGCGCACCGCATCGTCTACGCTGGTGCCCCGCTCTTCGTCACCAACCACTATGGGATGGTCACCGGGGAGGGAACGGAGGGGTTCTCCATTGAGAACACTCGTCTCCTCTGCCGCGATGAGTTCAAGGTGAAAAAGAAATGAAATGAACGAACCAGGCAGTAATAGTGGGCAGTATTGCACCCGCCGTCACACGCTTCGCCTTGGCCTGGCGCTCGGGGCGGGCTTGGGGATGGGGCGAATCGCGCCGCGATCCGCTTTGGCTCAGGCAACGCCTGACGTCTCGCCGGCCACTGGTGGTGGCTACGCTCGCCCAGAGCTGGTGATCGACGCCGCCTCGCTCACGGACCGTCGCGACGACCCGGATATGATCGTCGTCGCGTTGATGCCCCCTGAGGAGTTCGCCCGGGGTCACATCCCGGGTTCGCTGCAGCTCGACTGGCCCGCCCTGGAGATCATCGACACTTCGGATGCCGCGATCGCCGATTGGCGCCCGGAGATGGAACACCGCTTCGCCGCACTCGGGGTCACCCCCAAGAGCACGGTCGTGACCTACGACGGCGAAACGCTCTTCGCCACCCGGCCCTGGTGGGTGCTGCGGTACCTGGGCCACGAGGACGCGCGCGTTCTCAATGGCGGCCTGGCCGCCTGGGAGCAGGCCGGTGGAGTGATCGCCACGGATGTCGCGCCGGCCACCCCGCCGGCCGCACCCGCGACTGAACCCTTCCCAGCCACGTCACGGCCCGAGGTGCTGGCGCAGCTGGAGGAGGTGCGCGCCAGCCTTGACGATCCGAACGTGGTGATCGTCGACGCCCGAACGCCGGAGGAGTACGCCCAGGGTCACATCCCCGGTGCGGTCAACGTCAACTTCCCGCGCAACGCGGATGCAGAGGCGCCCAAGATCTGGCGGCCGCAAGATGAACTGCGGGCCATGTACGAGGAGGTCGGCGTCACTCCAGACAAGCGCATCATCCCGTACTGCTCAACCGGCGTGCGCTCCTCGGTGACCTTCTTCACCCTGCGACTGATCGGCTACGACAACGTTGCGCTCTACACCGGATCCTGGGAGGAGTGGAGCAACCATCCCGAGACACCCAAGGCCACCGGGGCGTAACTACACGCCCGCAGTCAATCCGGCTGGCTCAGCGACGATCTGATTTCGCTGGCGAGGTGCGGATTTCGCGATCGCCCCCACTTCCTGGTTCCTTGCGACCTGCGTGATGCTGGCCGACCAGGTTGGGAGCAACGTAAGCGCGATTACCGCTAAGACCGTCTGGGAGACACATTATTGGAAGTGTCGGACCCGGTCGCGATCCGCGGCAGGAGTGCCGGCAAGCATCCTTCCCCGTGCAGCTGCCGGCCCGACTCGCCCCGCGGGGCCGGCAGCCCACGGATCGAGGCATTCCTCAGCGATGAGCTGGCGGCGAGGGAGGAAGGCATCCATGGGCGTGAGAGGATGGTGCGGTGCGCGCCGAAGATCGATGGGAGGGGCGGGACCACGCGGCTGCCATCGATACCGGGTGACCGCGTGTCAGCCTTGAACACTGAACGGAGGCAATGCGTGACAGCTGACCTGATCCTCTACACCCAAACGGACTGTGCGGAGAGCGCACGAGCTCGTACCTGGCTAGCGCACCGCGATGCCGCCTTCCAGGAGCGGAATGTGAGTCGCGACCAGGAGGCGGCGCAGGCTCTCGTCGCGACCGGTGTTTTCGCCACGCCCCTGTTGACGTGTGGCGAGGACCGGGTGTTGGGGTTTCGCCCAGATGCACTTGAGCGCATCCTGCTCAGCTGCGCAACGCCCAACTCTGCCTCGCATGAATGAGATGGCCTCCGCGGCCCATCTCGATCCGAGAGGTGGTCGTCCTGGCGCTCGCACCGGCAGTTCAGCGTCCCTGCTTCCGTAACTGACGATAGCGCAGATCGTCCTGCGCCCACTCGAATCCGCTGTCGCGAATGCCGCGGTGGTTCATCGTCGCCGCTGCCTCGAGCATCGCCGCCAGCACCGCGCGTTGCGTCGCGCTGTCCCCGATCGCCCCGAACGTCAGACCAAAGGGGTGTGCGACGTAGAGTGCCCGCGACGGCATGATGACGGCCGTGATCTCCATGTTCTGAGAAATGGACAACGTGCAGAGCCCGGCCTCGTCGAAGGCGCGCTGAATCAGTCCCACGGACTGCTGGCAGACCGGTCAGGTCGGCGCTAACAGCACCAGATCGGCGCCGTCCGCGATGAGTCGCTCCGCGACGACGGGCGCTTCCTCCCGCAGCAGCCGGTCGGTATCCGCGACGTATCCCATGAACGAGTAGACGTTCGGAGCGAGCGAGCCGATGCGGCCCTCCTGGGCGAAGGCGCGCAGGTGATCGAGGGGAAGGACAACATTCTTGTCCGCGCTCGCGCGCCGGGTGTCATATCCGCCGTGGCTGAGCATGAGTTTCGCCAGCGGGGTCTCGACGGGAAAAGATCGCCAGGAGGGATCACCCGCGTCCGCGTCCGTATCGAACGGTGGCTGGTCGGGCAGGTGGGCGCCCGCGGTCGTGACGAAGGCAACGCGAGCCTCGCGAAGCGGCACTCGCAGCGGGTTGTATGGCGAGAAGCGATCGAATGGGTGCCAATCGAACGGCGCGTAGACGCGCGAGCGCACGTGGTCGCGTTCAATCTGCGCGAAGTTCGCGCCTCTCTCCTCAGGCAACACGATCCGTTCCTTCCCAGTAATCGTTCCCGGTCATCGTTACGCCGCCGTCGGCACCGGCTCCTCTGTCGATGCTCGCCGCGGCAAGCCGCTCGCGAGCGGCTCCAGATAGCGACGGATGGCGAGCGCCGCCGCAGCGCCTTCACCGGCGGCCGAGGCCGCCTGGTTGGTGCTGCCGGCCCGGCAATCGCCGGCCGCGAAGATGCCAGGGACGTTCGTCTGCAAGCCCGCATCGGTGAGGATGAAGCCACGTTCGTCGGTCGCGATCCGGTCCCGCACGAACCCGGTGTTCGGGGTCAGACCGACGAAGACGAAGACCCCAGCCGGCGTCATCTCCCGCTGTTTGCCGGTGTGCGTGTCCCCCAGGACGACCGAGCGCAAGCGTCCATCTCCCCGGAACTCGCCGACGACGACTCCCGTGAGCACCTCGATCTTGGGATCGCTCTCGACGCTCTCGCGCACGACCTGGCTGGCCTTCATCCGCTCACCGCGTACGGCAATAGTCACCTTCGAAGCGAACCGGGTGAGGAAGATGCTCTCCTCGGCCGCCGAGTTGCCACCACCGACCACCAGGACCTCCTGGTCCCGGTAGAACGGACCGTCGCAGGTGGCGCAGAAATGAACGCCGGCGCCGATGAAGTCGTCCTCACCCGGCACGCCGAGGCGACTATAGGTGGATCCGGTGGCCAGCAGGATCGCCCAGCAGCCGTATTCACCCCCGTCGGCCGTGCGCACTACGCAGTAGTCGCCATCCGTGCCAATGTCCCTGGCCTCCTGCGCTTGGAGGATTTCGACGCCGAAGCGCTCTGCCTGGGCCCGCAACCGGTCGGCAAACTCGACGCCGGAGACGCCCTCGGGAAAGCCCGGGAAGTTGTCCAGGCGCTCGGTGATCCCTGCTTGGCCGCCCACCCCGCCCCGCTCGATGACGAGCGTGTCGATCCCCTCCCGTGCCGCGTAGAGCGCGGCGGTGAGCCCGGCCGGGCCGCTGCCGATGACGATCAGGTCGTAGAACTGGCGCTTGGCCTCGGTGCGCAAACCGAGTTTCGCCGCGAGTTGGGCATTCGTCGGCTCGAC
>JAHWJF010000365.1 GCA_019348515.1 Chloroflexota bacterium
GTCTTCGATTGCTACGGGGACAGCCCGGCCAAGCACTTCACTCGAGATCACGCCGAGCGAGCTGGCTTGCGGGGTTGCATGTTGAGCAAGTGATATCGGAGCGCTTCCCTGGATCGAGAGCGCAATCCCAAACATGATGACGACTGCGATCAAGACGATGACTCTAGGCATTGGCACTCCCCATTTTTGAACGGCTGACGCGTAGCTAGAGCAGGCCCTTCAACTTGTCGAAATCGACGTTGCCTCCGCTCAACGTCGCAACTGCCCGGGATCCTGATTCGGCTCCTGCTTTGTCGGTGAGAAGCGCAGCCGTGGCGGCGGCGCCCGCCGGTTCGACGAGCATCTTGGTGCGCTCCAGTATCATTCGCAGGGCCTCGAGAATCTCATCGTCAGTGACGATAACGACATCGTCAACGTACCGCTCAATCAGCCGCTGGGAGGTTGGTGCGGCAAAAGGCGCCGCGAGTCCGTCAGCGACGGTCGTGATCTTCTCGATCGTCACCGGATAACCCGCTATGAGGCTGCGCGTGACGACAGGCGCCCCTTCCGGCTCGACCCCGACGACACGCACGCCGGGCTTCAATGCCTTTGCGGCTACGGCGATCCCAGCGAGCAACCCGCCGCCGCCGACACAAACGGCGATGGTGTCGACATCGGGACTATCCTCGACGATCTCCAAACCGACTGTCCCCTGCCCCGCGATGATGTCGGGGTCACCAAAAGGGTGAACGTAGTGCAAGCCATGCGCCTCACGGTACTCCTCCATGAACGCCAGCACGGTTTCCATCGACGGTGCAAAACGTGCTTCCGCCCCGTAGCCTCTGACGGCAGCTACCTTGGTGGGGACAGCATGCTCAGGCATGAACACAACACAACGGACTCCCGCCAGCTGGGCGGCGTAGGCGAGCCCCTGCCCATGATTCCCGGCCGATAAGGTGATGACGCCGCGTTCGCGCTGCTCCGGTGTCAGCTTCAGGACCGCATTGAGAGCGCCGCGGGCCTTGAATGCACCGGTCCGCTGCAAGTTCTCGGCCTTGAGCGCGAGCCTCGTCCTGGTCAATCGGCTCAATGTCGCGGAATCGACGAGAGGCGTACGGTGAATGTGCGGTGCAATTCGGGCGGCCGCGGCTTGGACATCGTCTATCGTTACATCAGGGGTTTCCATGCGCTCGTAGGCCGTTCGCGCCTCCCGAGCCGCTGCCGCAATTCCTAGAGTCCCAGTAACGTGTTGCAGCACGCTTGCCAGCTCCTCACGCGGTGCTCCCGTCCGTGCATCGAGCGGTCAACAGATGCAGATTCCAAATCGAAGCGCGACACGCCAGTATAGACAGTGTGGAAGACCGGTTGGAGGTTTCCTTTGGCGAACGGTCCGACTCGTGATCCGGCCACAAGACTTCGAACGGTGCCTTTGAGAAATGACATGGTCGATGCCATCGCTGGGGCGATCGACGCGCGCCCTAGCCTTGCGCCATTTCAGCTACCGGGCGCCACCGTTTATCAGTTCATGGTGAACGGAACCGAGGGCCGCCCGACCGCCATGGTCACACTCTGGCCCTCGCTGCGCCGGGTCGACGCGATTGGCAGCGGCGCGGCGATTGTCTTTACCCGAATAGCGGTCGTGCAATTGGTCGATGGCGTCGAGGTGCTCTTCCGGCGAGAAACGGGCGAGTACCTCGTGATTGCAAAAGGCGGCCGCATCGTCGTCAGATCATGAGCTGGACTGTGAGTGCCGCCCGGGTGCCTCAGCGGTTCCGGGTCGAAAGTCAGATTCGAGGGTAACGGTCCGTACGAACGCGGCAATGATCTTGGCCGCGTTCTCGAGATCTGACAGGCTGACCAGCTCGTTTGGCGAGTGCATGTACCGGTTCGGGATTGACACCACCCCGGTTGCCGTACCCGATCCGGTGTGGATCATGGCGTCGGCGTCGGTGCCGCTCGACTTCCCGGTTGCTTGGACAGACGTTTCGATGCCCAAAGTTCGGGCGGCTTCACGCAGGCCGAGGAAGACTCCGTCGTTGACCGTGGCGCCACGACCCAGGACAGGTCCTCCTCCAAGTTTCACTTCGTGGTTCCGTTTCTTGTCCGCGCCCGGATAGTCCGTGGCGTGAGTGACATCGATGGCGATTGCCACCGCTGGTGCGACGCTGAAGGACGCGGTGTAGGCGCCGCCGAAAGTGATCTCTTCTTGCGCTGTCGCAACCGCGTAGACGTCCGCGGGGCACCGCTCCGCGGCGACCAGCCGCGCCGCTTCGAGAGCGACGAAGGCGCCTACTCGGTTGTCCATGCTGCGCGCGACGCATACGTCTCCGGTCAACTCCACGAAGCGCGAGTCGATCACCGCCGGGTCGCCGACTTCGATTCGGCGGACGGCGTCATCGTAACCAGTAGCCCCAATGTCGATCCACATGTCATCGAGCCGAGTGGGCTTCCGGCGGTCTTCTTCCTTCAGAAGATGCGCGGCTTTCTTGCCGATGACGCCGATCACATCTCCGTCCCGTCCCGCGATGCGAAGCCGCTGGCCGACAACGACCTGATCGTCCCACCCCCCAAGGGGGGAGAACCAGAGGAAACCGTCCTTGTCGATGTGGGTGATGACGAAACCGATTTCATCGATGTGTCCGGCAAGAAGGACTTTGGGCGCGTCTGGGATGCCGTCCCGTGGCTTGACCCGAGCGAAAGAGTTGCCGACGACATCATGCGTTACCTCGTCGGCAAACGATGATGCCTCGTCACGCCAGACACGCGCTGGAGCCACTTCATAGCCGGAGGGGCCCGGGGCATCCAATAACCGGCGCAGGAACGTCACAGCTCGGCCGTCCATGATCGGGTTGATTCTCCTCGGAGAGAGCGCCATTGGGGCGCTCAGCAGTTATTCTTCGTGGATTGCGAAAAGAACCGTGACAATAGCGACCACGACCATGGCGAGTACGACCCAATAGCCGATCACGCCGCCTCCCTCAGCCTCGGGACGTACGGAGCGAGTAGTGCGACAGCATCCGTCACCGCTTCTCGGTCCACCCCCGTCGTTAGGCCAAGAGCATCGAGGCGATTGAGTAACAACTCCGTTCTCAGGTTGCCGGGCGCACCAGGAGCAATCGGGCAACCGCCCAAACCACCAGCAGCGGCGTCAAAAATGCGCACTCCGCGGTCGAGACCTGCCTCCACGTTGCACAGCGCACTCCCTGCGGTATCGTGGAAGTGCAGAGCCAGTTGAGCGACGGGGATATCGCGTAGGGCCTCATCGAGCACATGCCGCACCGACTGCGGCGTTGCCACTCCGGTGGTGTCCGCCAGGCAGACTTCATCGCAGCCGATTGACAGAAGCCGTTCTGCAACCGCAACGACGGTCCTCGGTTCTACTGAGCCCGTGTACGGGCAGCCGAATGCGACTGACGCGTAGCCACGAACCCAAATGCTGTGCTCCCGCGCAATGGCCATTACCGGCCCGAACCGATCGAAGGTGCCGGCAACCGACGTTCCGACGTTGGCAGAGGCGAACTCGTCGGTAGCCGACGTAAAAAGTGCGATCGCTTCGGCACCGGCCTTCAAAGCCCTCTCCAAGCCACGAACATTTGGGACAAGAACCGGGTAGCGCGACTGAGGTGACCTGGCGATCCCGCGCATGACCTCAGCTGCATCGGCAAGCTGAGGCACGGCTCGTGGGCTGACGAAGCTCGTCGTTTCGATTAGGGGAAGTCCAGAAGCGGTCAGCGCGTTGATAAATTCGATCTTGACGGGAGTTGGAATCAGGTTAATTTCGTTCTGCAAACCATCGCGCGGACCGACCTCCACGACCACGACGTCCAGCGACCGGTTGGGTGCAGGTGTTTCCGCCTTTCGCTGCGAAGGAGCACGCCTGACCGTCCGGAATTCATCCGGACGGTCAGGCTGGGGACCCGGTCGAGCCCGCGTGCAGTCAGGTTGGATCATTCTCCCGGTGGCGGGGGAATTGGTGCTGACGTCGGTACCGGGGTCGTTGGCGCAGCGGTCGGCGTGACCGCTCGCTCAATCACACGCAAGGTACCGCGCAGCTCATCCTCATCGACGATGCCGTAGCCGTACTCACCGATCGGCGCGTTGACCGTTATGGCCACGGTCTCGCCCGCAGGACCCTCCTGCGTGATATCGAGCCCATCGATGAAGAAGGTCTTGTCATCCAACGTCAAGTTAGCCAGCGTGAACTCCGTATCAGTGTTCTCCAGGATGATGAATTCCTCCGGATTGATGGCATCGTCCCGGAACTCGATCGTCACCTCCGTCGGCACCTCGATCACCACCGGCGTCGGCGTGGCGGTCGGCAACGGGGTTGCCGTCGGCGGCAGCGGGGTGCTGGTCGGCGGCAACGGCGTGCTGGTCGGCGGCAGCGGGGTGCTGGTCGGCGGCAGCGGGGTGCTGGTCGGCG
>JAHWJF010000366.1 GCA_019348515.1 Chloroflexota bacterium
GCTCCCGGAGTGCTCGCGCCGGAACGATGATATCCAGTCGCTCCGGAACCGGTAGGGCCAACTGGCCTTCACGCACCGCCAAGCGGAACCCATCGGCAGCGGCCATAGTGATCCGGTCATTTTCAAGTCGCATCAGGACCCCGGCCAGGACCGGCCTGCTGTCGTCGCTGGCGGCCGCAAATTCGACTTGGGCAATCATCTCGCGCAATGTTTGCGGGTCAACGCTAGCGGTAAACGCTCCGGCTTCGACGCGCGGTAGTACTGGAAACTCTTCGGCATCGATGCCGTTGATCTCCGCATCCGCGCCGAGGCCTTTGACCTTAAGCGTCAACCTCCCCGCATTCATTGATAGGCGCACCGGTTCCGGCGGCAGCGTATTGACAAACTCCGCGAGCAAGCGAGCGTCGACGGTCACTCGACCGGGTTCGTCAACCTTCGCGGGTATCCACGACGTAATTCCGATTTCCTGGTTGGTAGCGGCCAACTTTAGCGTATCGCCGTCGGCATCGATTAGCACGTTGCTCAGCACCGGATACGTCGTCTTAGTCGCGACGGCGCGGCCGACAAGCGCCAACGATCGCTGGAGAAGATCCTGAGGAGAGGAGACGTCCACCTCAACCCACCCGCTTTGGATTACTGTCCGTACACATCGCAGCGGAGTATAACATCCCGCTCGCGGGGGTCCGGGCCCCGGGTGGTTTTTTCCTTCGAAGACCTGTTTATTACTGGCACTCTTGACCGCTTGACAGCGGCAATCGAAGACTCTACAATTCCCAATTAGAACATAAGTTCTATGTATGGAGGCAAGTGATGTCCGTGGAAACCCCGTTCGAACCTGCTCGATTTCTGACGCGCGTGAATGGGTCAGATTACCTGGAGGTCAAGTGGCGGCTCGTCTGGCTTCGCGATCAGCATCCAGATGCAACTGTCGAGACGGAATTGGTTTCGCATAACGAGAACACAGCCGTCTTTCGGGCTCGGGTCGCCATCCCCGGCGCTGGGTCGTCGACTGGTTGGGGCAGCGAAACCGCGGGTGACTTTCGAGATTACCTTGAAAAGGCGGAGACCAAAGCCCTGGGCCGGGCACTTGCCGCGCTCGGTTTCGGCACGCAGTTCTGCCCGGACTTTGAGTTCGGCGCTGCGGTGGGACGAGTCGTTGACGCTCCGGTCAAAGTGGCGAGTCAGAGTCGAAGCTCCGCGTCCGCCAGCCGACAAGACGCAGCGTCGGTGGCGGCCATTGGGCCGGATCAGCCCGCCACCCAGCGACAACTGCGCTACTTGCAGGCCGTAGCTCGCGAGGCCGGGCTCGACGGTGGTGCGCTCGATGAGCGCGCCGTGCAGGAGTTCGGGGTGCAGGCAGCAGCTCTGAGTCGCCGAGATGCATCCGCTCTAATCGATCTCATTCAGTCCCGACCGAACGGCTCACAACTGGCGTCGTAGGCCACCGGGGAGGAACCGACAATGGCTCATCGATTCGAGTCGGCCGGGCGTCTCGCAGTGCCTCGGGAAAGAACGGACCTCGATGATCGTCGCAGTTCGCTTGAGCAGCGACTGGATGATGGCTTTCGCCGGATCGATCAGGCATCGCTAGCCGGGTCTGACGTGACCGAATGGGAATCGTTCTGGATTCGGCTTTTGGGCGAATACGAGGATGTCTGTCGCGAGTTGCAAGAAGCGGCGTAACTGTTGAGTACCGCGCCAAGACGCAGGCGGCATCTCGCTGCCTGCGTCTTGGCGTCTGCAACCACGATGGCGAGCCGAAGTTATTCGAGCGATCCCCTACGACTCGGTAATAGTCACTTTCTCAAGCGTGATGGGCTCTGTTGGGGTGGAGTTTTCACCACTCCGACCGGTCACTGTCGGCGTGTTCGCAATGGCGTCGACGACATCCATACCTTCAGTCACACGCCCGAAGATCGTGTAGTTCTTCGGTAGTTTGCCCCGCAAGTCCTCGAGCACCACAAAGAACTGGCTGCCATTCGTGTTTGGTCCCGCGTTCGCCATAGCCAACGTTCCTCGCTCGTACTCTCGAGCGACAGGCTCATCCGCGAACTTGTACCCGGGGCCACCAGTTCCAGTTCCGGTCGGGTCGCCCCCCTGAATAACGAAGCCTTTGACGATCCGGTGAAACGGTGTTTGATCGAAGTAGCCGTCCTCGGCCAAACAGACGAAGTTGTTCACGGTGTTCGGCGCGTCATCGGGGAAGAACTCAACCTGGATGACGCCCTTGTTCGTCTCGATCGTTCCTTGGTACGTCTTTGTCGGATCAATTCGCATCGCCGGTTGTTCTGTGTACTGGCGCGGCATATCCTCTCCTCCTCCTTTGCGTTGGTCCTCACTCCAGCAGTCGCGACCAGCAGTCTGCGTCGCGGCAGCAGGCTGCGGGCTGCTCACGGCCGCAATCCGCGCCGGTGTGGCTCCACAGCCAGCGAGGATTATGACTGCAGTCAATCCGGTGACCATGACAGACGCCAACCCGCGTCGATTCCCGCCCTGCCCAACGGCAGCGGTGGGTGCCGTTTCGATCATGCCCTTCTCTTCCATCATCGGATCAGCATCGCGTCACCGAACGAGTAAAACCGATAGCCTCGGCTTGCCGCCTCGGCGTATGCACGCAAGACCGATTCTCTCCCCGCTAGTGCGCTGACAAGGAGCAGGAGCGTCGATCGCGGCAAGTGGAAATTCGTTATCAGTGCATCGACCAGTTTCCAGTGGTGGCCCGGAACGATAAAAGTCTCGGTGAAGCCCGTGAAACCGAGCGGATTCTCGTCACGCCAGTCCATTCCGAGTGTTTCCAACGTGCGCGCAGAAGTTGTCCCAACGGCTACGACACGACCTCCCCGGGCGCGACACGCCGCAATTGCCTCGGCGGTCGCCATCGGGACTTCGCACCATTCCCGATGAACGCGGTGATTGAGGATACCCGCCGCGGAGACTGGCCGAAAAGTGTCCAACCCGACGTGGAGCGTGACTTCCGCCCACCCTAGACCCCGCTGACGCAGTTCGTTTATGAGCTCATCGGTGAAGTGCAGGCCGGCAGTTGGCGCCGCGGCAGAACCTGGGGCGCTCCCGTAGACGGTCTGGTAGCGTTCGCTATCCGCGAGCTTCCGCTTGATGTACGGCGGTAATGGCGGTTCGCCGTAGGCGCCGAGACGCATGTCGTCACTATTGTGGAACCGGAGGCGAAGCTCACCGGCGCCAAGGTTCTCCTCGACGGTTGCGACTGCCGAACGAACGCCGGGATCCGGAGCCGGAAATTCCAGCTGGTCGCCGACCTTGAGCCGCTTCGCGGGCCTCCCAAGCGCGCTCCAGCCATCCGCCCCGCGCCTGAGGAGGAGAATCTCCACCGCGCCGCCGGTTGCCCTCTTGAATCCCCGAAGCCTCGCGGGGATGACCCGACTGTTGTTGGCAACCAACAGGTCGCCTGCTGCAAGCCAGTTTCCAAGGTCTGTAAATGACGAGTGCTGGATTGCTCCGGATCGGCGGTTGAGAACAAGTAAGCGAGACGCTTCGCGCGTCGGCAGCGGGACCTGAGCGATCAGGTCATCTGGCAATTCGTAATCGAAGTCCGCGATGTCGAGCTCAGTGGACAGCGTGAGCCGATCAACAACGGAGCTCACCCCTTCATGCCGCCGAACAGGGCCGGCTGGCGATTGAAGTACGCCGGAGCCGCGATGCCAAGATGAGCATATGCGCCTTCTGTGGCCATCCGACCACGCGGAGTGCGCTGCAAGAACCCAAGTTGGATGAGATACGGTTCGTAGACATCCATCAGGGTATCGGTTTCCTCGCTGATCGCTGCAGCTAACGTGTCGATCCCGACCGGCCCACCGCCGAACTTCTCAACGATCGAGCGTAGGATCCGCCGGTCGATATCGTCGAGCCCTAAATGGTCGATATCGAGCATCTGCAACGCGTCCGCCGCGATCTGGTCAGTAATTGATCCCTGACCGCGGACCTCCGCGAAATCGCGCGCCCGTTTGAGGAGGCGATTCGCTACCCGCGGCGTGCCTCGAGCGCGGCGGGCCAGCGCCCGCGCGCCTTCAGGCGAGATGGGAACCTCGAGCACGCTTGCCGACCTGACGACAATCTCTTCCATCGCCTCGTCGCTGTAAAAGTCGAGACGCAACACCGATCCGAATCTGTCGCGAAGTGGTCCCGTCAGCAAAGCCAGTCGCGTTGTGGCCCCCGCAAGCGTGAATTTCGGCAGGTTGATCCGCATCGTCCTCGCGGCGGGTCCTTTGCCCAGGACAATGTCGACGGCGAAGTCTTCCATCGCCGAATACAAGACTTCCTCGACGGCGCGGTTAAGTCGATGAATTTCGTCGATGAACAAAACGTCGCCGGCCTTGAGATTCGTCAGAATCGAAA
>JAHWJF010000034.1:0-2330 GCA_019348515.1 Chloroflexota bacterium
CTCCAGCGCGCGGAGCCGCCGTTCATCTGGCGCTCCGTCTCGGGAAGAATCATCCCGACCTTCAGCGGCCGGCAGCTCGTCGTATCCGGTTCCGCGTCCACGGACATCCCTCTCCTTGGTACCAACGAGCGCGAGAAGTACGCCCGGGGCATTATCGAGGGATGGAGTCAGGAGGCAACCATTCCTGAGGAGAGATGTTTTCCCGCGCCGGTCATTAGCTATTGCGAGGAGCGCTGAACGATCGCTTACGTAATCTCCGTTTCGAGTACGCGTGGCGGACGGGCGCGGATGAAATACTCGACGCCGAACAGGTCCAGGAGCAGCGGCTTCGGAATCAGTTCGGGCTGAAACGCGAACTGGCTTCGATAGGCGGCAATAGCCGCGATCTTGCGATCGATGACGGTGCTGACATCGATGCGCGTAGTGGCTTCGCCAAGCTCTTCCACGTCCAGAGCTGGCTCCGCGACCGACCCGGTCAGGTCGGCTCCCGCCCCACGGCCAAAGAACGGCGCCCACTCCGCCGGCGAAAACAGGAGACAGGTCACATCCGTGCGGGCGATCACGTGCGCGTTGCGCGGCTTGTGCGCCGCGATCCCCATCTCGCCGAAGAATTCACCCGGGCCTAAGCGCCCCAGGATCTCGGTCGAGCCGTCGTCATATTCCCGCACTGCCTCGGCTTCGCCTGAGAGGATCAGAAAGAGCGTCGCCGCTGACTCTCCTTGCTCGATCACGAATGTCTCGGCGGGAAACCACCGCGTCTCGATATGGTCGGAGATGGAACGCAAATCGCGCGCTCCCTCAGCGATATGGAGGAGCGCCTTGACGAAGCCGACATCCCCACGAAAGCGCTCCTCGCGGCTGACCAACCACTGCACCATCCGATCCAGAAGCCGCCTGCGGTGCGTGGGAAAGTGCGCGTAGTAGAGCGTTGCCGGTCTGTGTGGGAGCAATCCGCCGGCGATCTGTTGCGGGAATTGTGTCGCATCCCCCGCCCGCTCCCACGCGTCGGTGGCCGCATCGCTGATGACGACGTGGTCCGGATGCCCGTAGCCGCCATCAGGGCCAAACGTGAACACCGCGGTTGGCCGAAATGCGCGGATTGCGTGCGTCAGCTCGGCGACGAGCGTTTCGAAATCTGCCGACGCCAGGGCGCCATCGCGATAGTCCAGACAGCGTGAGGATTGAACCCCGAGGCGCTGGCAGGCGAGGCGCAGCTCCCGCTCCCGCACCTGGCCGATCGTCCTCCGCGTCGCGACGCCCGCATCACGGATTTGCCCAGCCTGACCGCGGGTCGCCGAGATCACCATGATCTCAGCACCCCGTTCCGCATAGTGGGCGAACGCCCCTCCGCTGCAAAAGGTCTCGTCATCCGGATGCGCATAGAGCCCGAGGAACCGCATCGAATCACAGCTCCGCCGTATCCAGCCAGATCGTTACCGGACCATCGTTAACTAGCTCGACCTGCATCTCCGCCCCGAAGCGACCCGTTTCCACCGGCAGACCCAACGCGCTCAGCCCGTCCGCGAAACGGGAGACTACTGGCTCGGCGAGGGCCGGCGGGGCGGCATTCACGAAACTCGGGCGCCGGCCCTTGCGACAGTCGGCGTAGAGGGTGAACTGCGAGACGACGAGCATCCCGATCGGCTCACCAGCTGCCAGCAGGTCGATCGCCGAGCGGTTGAGATTACCGCCGGCGTCGTCGAAGACGCGCAAGTGCGCGACTTTGCGCGCCAGGAGGTCCGCGTCGGCAGGGGTATCGTCGAGGGTAACGCCGGCGAGAAGGAGGAACCCCGGACCGATCTCGCCGGTCGTCTCGCCGCTGACCGTCACCCGGGCTCGCGTCACGCGTTGCACCAGAACGCGCACGGTTCAGTGCTCTGAGCTCGAACGAACCGGGACGAGTGTCGCCGTCGCCAGCGCGGCAATGCCCTCACCGCGCCCGATAGCGCCCATCCCCTCGTTCGTCGTCGCTTTCACCCCGACGGCGTCCAGGGAGATGTCGAGACAGGCGGCGATCCGCTCTCGCATCACGGGCACATACGGTGCGATGCGCGGCGTTTCGGCGAGGAGCGTGGCGTCGACATTCCCCGCGGCCCAGCCCGCCTCCCGCGCCAGGCGCAGGGTCTCGCGCAGCAGGTTCTGACTATCCGCATCGCGGAATCGCTCGTCGGTGGGCGGAAAGTGCTGGCCGATGTCGCCGAGCGCCGCCGCTCCGAGCACCGCGTCGGCGATGGCATGGAGCAGCACGTCGGCGTCCGAGTGCCCGGCCAATCCCCGGTCGTGCGGGATCTCGACCCCGCCGAGGATGAGCCGGCGACCGGGCGCGAAGC
>JAHWJF010000034.1:2430-13655 GCA_019348515.1 Chloroflexota bacterium
CGGTCGTGCGGGATCTCGACCCCGCCGAGGATGAGCCGGCGACCGGGCGCGAAGCGATGAGCGTCGTAGCCGATACCGGTCCGCACGACCGGGACACGGCGAGGCTCGCGATTCGGCGTCGCGTCATCCCGAGGAACGAGGGATCTCGTCGCTGGAGTAGGGGCGGCTTCACCGAGACGAGATTCTTCGCTGGCGCTCAGAATGACACCGCCTCCGGTGTCCGCCCCAACCGAAGATTCCCCATGCCGCGCGCGGAGCAGGGCGTCAGCCACGGCGATATCCTCAGGGTGAGTCACTTTCAGGTTAGCCGGAGAGGCGGGAACCACCGCCACCGGTACGCCGGCAGCTTCGCAGAGACGCGCTTCATCGGTGACGGTCTCGCCGGAGTTGGAGACTAACGCCCGCAGCAATGCTTCCAGGCGAAAGGCTTGCGGTGTCTGCGCCGCCCACAGCCCAGCGCGGTCGACCGTTCCGGTGATGAGGCTGGCGTCCACCCGTTTCAGGGTGTCGGCGACCGGAGTTGCCGCGATCGCGGCGCCGTTGGCCGCGGCGGATTGGGCACAGCGATCGAAGAGGTCCGGTTCGGCAAGGGGGCGTGCGCCATCATGGATGACGACGATCTCGATCCCCATCTTCAGTGCGGCCAGCCCTGCCGCGACAGAATCCTGCCGCCGCTCTCCACCGGCGACGACGGCCTGCACCTTGCCAAATCCCTCGTCGTCAATGAGCCGCCGGATCGCCTCCTGGGTGTGTGACCCCGCGACGACGATGACCGAACCGATGGCCCCGGCCTGCTCCAGCGCGAGGAGCGACCAGGCCAGCATCGGGCGGCCGGCCAGGGGGAGAAGCACCTTCTCCGGCGCGCCGAGGCGCTCGCCGCGGCCGGCGGCCACGACCACCGCGGCCACTCGCTCCGGCGCGGGCAGAGGTGTCATCGCTGTGCCGAACGCGGTTCCCGCCACCCAGTGGGTACCCGGCCTATCCCGATGGGAGAGGGGGGTAGGGGGGTGAGAGCGATCACCATTTCACCGCGGCGGCCTCGCGCAGTCTTTCGACCGCGGCCCGCGGTACGGGCGCCGAACCGAGCTCCCGCGCGACCCGGAGATCGGGGCCGTGGTAGTCGCTGCCGCCGGTGGCGATCAGCCCGCGCCGCGCCGCAATCTGCCGCAAGATCTCCCGGTCCTCATCGTCGTACTCGCCATAGTCGACCTCCATCCCGGCCAGCCCAGCGGGTACGAGGCGGTCGAGCACGCTCTCGACGCCGCCGACGCTGAACGGATGCGCCAGCACCGGCACGCCGCCCGCGGCGCGGACCAGCGCGATGGCCTCCCGTGGATCGACGCGGGGCCGCGGCACGTAGGCCGGTTTGCCGCCGCCGATATAGCGGGAGAAGGCGTCCGAGAGGTCCGTGGCGTGCCCGGCTTCGACCAGCGCCCGCCCCAGGTGCGGTCGCCCGACCGTGCCGTGACCGGCGATCTCCCGCACGCGCTCCAGGCCGACTGGCGCACCGATTCGGCTGAGACGATCGACCATGCGCTCCATCCGCTCGGTGCGGGCCCGCGCATAGCTGGCCAACTGCTCGAGCAGCGCGGGATCGTCGATGTCGACGAAGTAGCCGAGGAGGTGGACCTCGCCTCCGCTCCCCAATGCGGTGCTCAGCTCGACGCCGGGAATGACCTCGACGCCGAAGCGGTCTCCAGCATCGCGCGCTTCGGGGATACCGGCCACCGTGTCATGGTCGGTGAGCGCCAGGAAGCGCACCCCACGCGAAGCGGCCTCCTCCACCAGCGTAGCTGGCGAGAGGAGGCCGTCCGAGTAGGTGCTATGTGTATGGAGATCGATTTTCTCAGTCGAGGAGTCGAGGAGTCGAGGAGTCGAGAAGGAAGAAGGTTCTCCTCGACTGCTCGACTTCACGACTCCTCGACTTCCTAGCGTGGCTCCACCACGAGCCGGATAGCGGTGCGGTCTTCATTCTCGATGATGACGTCGATGAAGGCGGGCAGGCAGATCGCCTCGATCCCGGTCTCCCGCAGGTAGTCACGGGCGATCGCCACCGCCTTGACCGCCTGGTTGGTGGCGCCGGCACCGATAGCCTGGACTTCGGCCCGGCCGTTCTCGCGGACAACCCCTGCGATGGCCCCGGCAACCGCGCTCGGCCGCGAGCGGGCCGAAACCTTCAGGACGTCGCCATTGCGGTGCTCGACCAGCGCCGCGCCATCCGTGGCGGCAATTGCGCCATTAGTGACTCCGCCATTGGCGTACAGCTGAACGTCATCCTCATCGTCGTACTCGTACTCGTCGGTCTCGACCTCGGTAGCGGTTGCCCAGGCCGGTGTGTGCGGCTGGCGCGCACCGGCGAGCGGCTTCTCGGCCACCTCTGTCTCGACACCATGCTCTATGCCCGCCTCGACGACGTCCTCGGCGTCAGGTGGATAACTCGCCTTGAACGGATCGATCTTGATATCACGCAAGTCGAGCTTGGAGAAGAAGCGATCCACGTTGCAGAACCCCCTGAACGCTTGAACCTACGGGCCGCCGACGCGCTCGACGTGCCCTACCAACACATGCCTGTGCACGTGCACATGGCACGAACGTGAACACGAACAGAACCTCGAACGTCGCACCTCGATCGGAAGTGTTCCTGCCCGGATGATCCGGGCTCCCGATCCTACACACCGCTCGCCGCGATCGCGGCCTGAATCGGAAACGGTGCATCCCATGAACGTGGCCGGCATATCGCCGGCCAAGGACTCGCGCTCGTTTCGCGGTCGCCGTTCAGTTTAATACAGACCGCGCGCCGCCGCTCGCCGGTTGTCAACAAACCGTTATCCACCCTCGGGCAGTGGAGAATCATCGCGCGTAGTCGACTGCCCGTGTCTCCCGGATGACCGTGACCTTGATCTGCCCCGGATATTCGAGACTCTCTTCGATCTTCTTGGAGACATCGCGCGCTAGACGCGCCGCGGCAAGATCGTCGATCGAATCGGGCGCGACCAGGATGCGGACCTCTCGCCCGGCCTGGATGGCAAAGCTTTTTTCGACCCCATCGAAGGAGTTGGCAACCCCCTCCAGCGCCTCCAGGCGCTTGATGTAGGTCTCGACCATCTCCCGCCTGGCCCCCGGCCGGGCGCCGGAGATGGCATCCGCGGTCGCCACAATGAACGCCTCGACGGTCTGCGGCTCCTCCTCGCCGTGGTGCGCGGCAATGGCATGCACGATCTTGGAGGAGCGGCCGAGCCGCTTGGCGATGTCGGCGCCGATCAGCGCGTGCGGTCCCTCGACCTCGTGATCGACGGCTTTGCCAATGTCGTGCAGCAGTCCAGCGGTCTTGGCCACGTTGACGTCGGCGCCAAGCTCGGCGGCGAGCGCGGCGGCGATCATCGAGGTTTCCAGTGAGTGGCCGAGCACATTCTGGCCATACGAGGTGCGGAACTTGAGCCGGCCCAGCAGCTTGATCAGGTCCGGGTGGAGACCGGGGACATTCGCCTCGTAGGCGATCTTCTCCCCTTCCTCCCGCATCACCTGCTCCAGCTCGGTGCGCGTTTTGGAGACGATCTCCTCGATCCGGGTGGGATGGATGCGACCATCCTGCAAGAGCTTATTGAGGGCGCGCCGAGCGACCTCGCGCCGCACCGGGTCGAAGGCGGAGATCGTGACCGCCTCCGGCGTGTCGTCGACGATCAGATCGACCCCGGTCGCCTGCTCCAGGGCACGGATATTGCGGCCTTCACGGCCGATGATTCGGCCCTTCATATCGTCGGAGGGAAGGGGAATGACAGAGACCGTTGACTCGGAAACGTAGTCGGAGGCAATGCGCTGAATGGTGGTGGCCAGGATCCGTCGCGACCGCCGGTCGGCCTCTTCCCGCAGTTCCAGGTCGAGCTCATGCAGCCGCCGAGCCGCCAGGCCGCGCGCCTCGTCCTCGACCTCACGCACCAGTTCGTCCCGGGCTTGGTCCGCGGTCAGCCCGGCGACACGCTCCAGCTCCTGGAGGTGCCGGTCCCGAGCGGCGTCGAGGTCCGCTTGCTGTCGCGCCCGGTCAGCTTCGAATTCGGCCTGTTTGCGTGCTCGCTCGGACTCCCACGCTTCACGCGAGCGTTGCGTCTCCTGGTCGAGCCGGCGCAGCTCCTGCTCGCGACGGTCGAGCGCGGTGATTTTCTGGTCGATTGATTCCTCTTTTTGCTCGACGCGGCGCTCGATGCGTTCGACTTCCTTGCGCCGTTGGGTCAGTTCCCGGTCGAGCTCCGCGCGCAGGCGGATAGCCTCGTCTTTCGCCTCGAGAGCAGCATCACGTCGTCGGGTTTCGACTTCTTCCAGGATACGGTCGGCCTCCGCCTGCACCTTGCGGGCATGCGAATTGGCGCGGCCTTCCAGGTACCACCGGGTCGCGAAATAGGTGGCAGCGACGACGAGCACGGCCTCGAGGACGCCGAGGATGAAGAATTGAGCGTTCATCGGCATCCCTGACACATTTGGTTGTGACGCGCGCGCTTACGGGCGCCACGCGGCAGGTGAAACACCAGCCCCGTTACCGGGGTACGAGTGTGAACAGTGAGCGTGGTAAGGCGTTGGTCTTTGTGGCATGTAACGCCCAAAAGTGGCAAATGTTCTGGTTGCCCGCACTTACCCCATCCAAATTCCATGATACGGTCAGGAATGAGAGCACGTCAAACCGGTGTTAACCCCGGAGCACGCCTTTGCAACTCGGGAGTGTCTCGCCCCATTTTGCGACATTATGGGAAACACATCGCGCTCCCAGGGGAGGAAACGGCGGCCCCGACGCAATGCCGCGCCGCCGGTTCAGCGATCGTCTTCCGATTGCTTCTGCTGCCCCGGGTCTCGCTCCTGGCGTCGGGTTTCCAGGTACTGGGCAAGCTTCGAGAGCCCGCGGCCGGAGAGATCAATGGCCTTGATCGTGAGCTTCTCGGCCTGCGCCACGACCGGGGCGGCGTAACGAAGCGCGTCCCAACGGACCTCGCTCACCGGTTTGCCCACGTACGGCGGCCACTTACGCAGCTCCTCGTCGTCCTGGGGTGAGCGGGCGGACGCGCCGCTGAGATTGGAAACACCCTGCCCCGAGGGGGCATTGATCCCCTGAGCCGCCCCGGCTTCCTCACGAGCCGCGGCCGGTTCAGGCGGAGCCGCGGCTGCTTGCGTCTCTCCCTCTCCATGCCCATGTGGGAGACCGTCCGCGCCGAGAATCGGACCACGCATATGCTCCCGCCAGGTCGGCGGAACCAATTCCTCACTCTCGGGCAGCGGCGCCGCTTCCGGCGTCGATTGCACCAGCCCGGCTCCCTGCTCGTGGGTGGGCACACCCTCGGCAACTGGTCCCCCTTCCGGCGTGGCGGAGACCTGTCCGGGGCGGATCGATTCGTCGCTCATGGGAACCTCCACTATGGGTGATGGGTGATGGGTGATGGGTGACAGGTCACGCGATGATTGGTTGACGGAGTATAGCGTCCGCTGATCAGCACTTGGCTATCAGCTATCGGCTCTTGGCTGCAAGTATCGGCCGTGGTCGTCTCACGACTCACGACTCACGACTCACGACTCTTGCCGTCTTGCCGTCTTCGACTGATAGCCGATAGCCGTCTACCGCTCGTAGAGCACCTCTCCGCCAGTCACCGTGTAGTCCACCTGAACGGTGGCCAGGTCGTCCGGGGCGACGGCGAAGAGATCCGTCTCGAAGACGGTCACATCGCCGAGCATTCCCGGTCGCAAGGTTCCCTTGATCCCTTCTTCACGCGAGGCGAAGGCACCGTTGACGGTGTAGGCGCGCAGGGCGTCATCCAGAGGAAGAGCCTCAGCCGGGTTGCAGGGGCGGCCCAGGATGTCGTGGCGGGTGACCATCGTCTGGATACTCGCAAGCGCGTTCACCGGTACCACGGGAGCATCGGAAGAGGCGGCCGCGGTGATCCCGAAGCGGGCGAAGGAGCGCATGCCATAGGCCTGCCCAATCCGCCACTCCCCGAGGTTGTTGACGTAGGCGTCGCGGAAGTGGCGCAGAAACGACGTCCCGGGGATTGGCACGACGCCAAGGTCGCGAATGCGGCCCAGGATGCGGTCGTCGACGATCGAGCAGTGCTCGATGCGATGGCGAGGATCGGGTCGTGGGGTGGCCACTTGCGCCTCCTCGTAGGCGTCGAGCACGAGGTCGATCGCGGCGTCGCCGATGGCATGGATGCCGACCTGAAAACCAGCATTGTGAGCGCGGCGCACCTTCGCCTTCAACTCCTCCGGCGGCATCATCCAGAGGCCGACATTGTCCGGCTGGCCTTCGTAGGGCGCGTGCATGCGGGCCGTGCGGCCCCCGATCGAGCCGTCGCTGAACAGCTTCGCGGGGCCGATCCGCACCCACGCGTCGCCGAAGCCGGTGCGGATCCCGAGCGAGACCAGGTCATCGAGCGTCTCGTCGAGCATCATCATGAGGTAGGTGCGGACAGGGAGGCGTTCCGCTTCGCGCAGCCGCTGGTAGGCGCGCAGCTCGCGAGGATCGCGAATACCGGCCTCGACCGTGCTGGTGACCCCCTGACGCAGGAACTCGCGACCGCCAGCTTCCAGCGCGGCCATCATCGCGTCCTCGTCCGGCTCCGGCATCGCCGCGCGGACGGCGGTGAGCGCTCCCTCGCGCAGCACCCCGGTCGGCTCGCCCTGCTCGTCCCGGTCGAAGAGCCCATCGTCAGGATCGGCCGTGTCGCGAGTGACGCCGGCCAGGCGCAGAGCGGCTGAATTGGCGGCCCCGATGTGATGGCACATGCGGATCAGCACGACCGGGTGGTCGGGCGCGATCACGTCGAGGTCGGCGCGGGTCGGATGCCGCCCCTCGTGGAGACGGGCATCGTCGTAGCCCCGCCCCAGAATCCATGTCCCGGCCGGTTTTCCGGCGACGGCGTTACGGACGAGGACTTGCAGATCGGCGATGGACGCGTTGCGCTCCGGGGAGAGATCGAGGTCGAGCAGCGCGTAGCCAACCGACATCGGGTGGGCGTGGGCGTCATTCAAACCTGGGGCCGCGGTCCGCCCCGCGAGGTCGATCACCGGTGAGCCAGGAGCCGCGGCCCCCTTCGCTCCGGCGTCGTCTCCAGCGTAGACGACCCGCCCCATGCGGATCGCGACGGCGGAGACCACCGAGTTGGCCGGATCCATCGTCCGCACACGGCCATTGACGAGCAGCAGATCCGCGGGCATCGATCCGTTTCCTCCGGTGGGCTATCAGCTATCAGCCGTGGTCGTCTCACGACTCACGACTTACGCTCCGTCTTGCCGACTCCCGACTCCCGACTCCCGACTCCCGACTCGTGAGTATACGGATGCGTGGTAGCGTGGCGGCGTATCTGGTGGGGGGAAGGGCCGGGGAGGCCGCGTGGGGAGGGACGCAACTCCAGTGGCCGAACCGTGGGCGAACTGGGCCGGGAACGTGCGTGCCGCGCCGCGCGTCCTGCTCCGTCCGGCCTCTCTTGACGACCTCCGACATGCGGTGATCGCGGCGGCGCGGCGTGGGGAGACAGTTCGCGTCGCCGGAGCGGGGCACTCCTTTGCGCCGCTCTGCGCTACGAATGGGACCCTGCTCGACCTCTCGCTGCTGACCGGGGTCGAGCGGATCGACCGCGAAACCGGCGCGGCCACGATCCGGGCCGGCGCCCGCATCACCGATCTCGGACCGTCCCTGCTCGCCGGGGGGCGGGCACTCGCCAACCAGGGGGACATCGACCGCCAGGCCATCGCCGGGGCCGTCTCCACCGGGACGCATGGCACCGGCCGCAAGCACGGCAGCTTTTCCGCCGCCGTGCGCGCGGTGGAGCTGATGCGCTCGGACGGCGAGTTGGTCACCATCGACACAACTGACCCGGAGCGGCTGCGCGCGGTTTCGCTGAGCCTGGGACTGCTCGGCGTGCTCACCCGGCTGACGCTGGCGACCGTCCCCGCCTACAAGCTGCGCGAGCGCACGCGGGCGCTTCCCTTCGATGCATGTCTCGACGGCTTCCTCGCGGAAGAGACAGCAAAGCGCAACGCCGAGTTCTGGTGGCTCCCGGCGCACGACCTCTGCGTGCTGAAGACCTTCGCGGAGACGGACGAGGAGCCATTCCGCACTGAGGCGCCGGAAGCCCTACCCGGCACGATCGAGCGCTACCTGAGGCCCGACGCGGTCGACTGGAGTTGGCGCATCTACCCCTCGACGCGGACCTTCCCCTTCGTCGAGATGGAATACACGCTGCCACTGTCCGAGGGTCCGGCGGCAATGCGCGAGGTGCGCCGGCTCATGCAGACCCAGCACCCGGAGTGCACCTGGGCCGTCGAGTACCGCACGCAACCGGGCGAGCCGAGCCTGCTCAGCCCGACACAGGGGGCGGAGAGCGTCACCATCAGCCTGCATCAGGCGGTGGACCTCCCCTACGAGCCCCTCTTCCGCGACGCGGAGGCCATTTTCCGCGACCACCATGGCCGCCCACACTGGGGCAAGCTGCACTGGCTGGACCGGGACGTGATCGCGCAGCTCTATCCTGAGCTGCCGGCATTCCTGGCGATTCGCGCCGGGATGGACCCGGAGGGGATGTTTACGAACGCGTATCTGGCGAGGTTGGGACTGGCGGGAGATACGTCCGCGCCAGCGCGTTGATCACCGCCTCGGGGTCCTTGTCGATCACGCGCAGCAGCGTTTTCGCCGCGCTGTCCGGATAGCTCACCCCCTGCTCCCAGTCGCGCAACGTCCCCAGCGGCACCTCGAACCGTGCCGCAAACTGCTCCTGCGTCAGCTTGAGACGCTCCCGGATACGGCGCGGATCGGGCACCCGCCGCATCCGCGCCAACTCCTCCGGCGTCAGCGGCGGATTGTCGGGATCGGAGAGGGCGTTGGCCTCGATCTCCTCCTCGGTCATCGCCTCCACACGCGCCCAATCGGTGCGGCTCTCTATCGGCCGAGTCGATCCATCAGGAAGAATCTGGACGACGGTTCCGTCAGGAAGCCTCCGCACCCTGACGCTATCGCTCTCGCTCATCTCTTCGTGTCCTCCGTGCCGAGGTGATTCTTCGATGCTCGCCGCGATCTGTAAAGATCACGCACAGCAGAAGTCGATCCAACTCTGCCGATCGCTTTGGTACGCCGCTCTCCAAATTCAGAGCGAGACGTGTCTTCGAGTATGTGCTGTGCATCCTTGAAGACGGCAATTGCGTCGCGGAAGTCAATACCATGCTTTCCCAGATTCGCCTCACGCTTCGCCGGATCCCAGTCAAACTCCAAGCCAGACTCCGCCATGGATTCTACTGGTAACCAGTAGTGTATTCAACATGGGCACACTATGGTGCGCGGGCGAGACGACAATCAGTCTAGAACACTATCTCCATCCGCAGCCCGCGGCGATCCACCGGTGGGTTTGGCGGGAGTCGTTCGGCAATTCCGTCGGCGACGCGACGAGCCGTCCAGGCGGCGACGACCGCATCGAGCAGGTCGTCGGGGGCTGCGGGTCGAGCTGCCTCCCTTGCTTCCTCGCGCGACGAGATCGGGATGCCAAATGCCTCCGCGAGCAGCTCGCGGCGCTCGGCATACCCCTCCGGCCAGGTCTTGCGGTACTGCATCGGCTGCCCTCCGGCCAACGCCCAGAAGCTGACCTCGGGATGGATCTCGAATACGCGATCCTGCTCCACCCACGCCATCGCCCAATTGACCTCGGCGACCTTGCGGCAGATAGCGAACGCCTGCGCAGAGATGTATTTCCCGGTCAGTTCAAACAAGCGCCGCAGCGCGAGGCTGTATGTCTACTCGAACACCACTCTGGGATCCGGGGCGGGAAAGACGCTCGATCGTCTGGGGCCAAGCACCTTGCGCGCCGCTATGTCGCACTGCCGCGGCTCACTCTCGCTAAGACCGATCGGGATGTCGACGCCAATAGCCATCGCCTCCTGGCAAGCATCGAGCAAATCCATGAATGACGTGTGGACGCGCGCGGAGAGCGCCTCTTGCGGTGTCCGGGCCTCGGTGTCCCAGGTAACCGCCACCCAACCCTCCCGGCAGCCATCGACTCCGACGACCCGCATGACGCACCCCATTGCGCTTGGGCAGAATCTCACTGGCTCTGCGAATCGTCACCGACGTACCGGTGAGGCACAAGCGAAAAATGGTAGGCAACGTCGGTGCCGACTCCCTCGTCCGCCAAGCGTTCATTCGCCGGTGGGGCAGCCCGAGGGGAAGAGTGAGGAAGCATGGAGCGCAGGCTCTGAACGGCGCTCTGGCAGCACCACACGCTGACCGGGCCGCTTGACGCGCACGATGGCGGCGAGACCGATAATGGCGATGACACCCCAGCTCGCAGCGTAGAACGCCCAGGCGGACCGCGGGGCTTCCCGGATCAGATAGGCGTACAGGAATGCCTGAGGAGTCACGCCGACCGCGGTGGCTATGAGGAATGGAGCGAACCTGATCCCGGTGAGACCCGCTCCATAGGAGACCACATCAAACGAGATCCCCGGCACCAGCCGCAACAGGATGATCCCACGCGAGCCCCAACGCGTGAGCCAGCGGTCGGCGGTCGCGAGACCGAGCGAGCTCGTCAAGGCTTCCACTGGCCCTCGCCCCAGGGCGCGGGAGATCCAGAAGCAGACTGCCGCCGCCAGAGTCTGTCCCACGACCGTCAGCAGCCCGCCCCACACCACACCGAAGGCCAGCCCATTGGCAAATGCCACCAGGATGGCGGGTACGGGTGCGGCCACCGCCTGCACGAGCATCAGGAAGAGTGACGCCACCGGCGCCCCGACGCCGTAGGAGCGCAGATAGTCGCCGATCGCGACGCCGTCGCCGGTGGCGAGGATTGCCAGGGCGCGGCCGACCTCGGAACGGAGGCCGTCGTGGAGGGCGTAGGCCAGCGCACTGAGCGCCCCGATCCCGAGCACAACAGACAGCTGCACCAGGCGGACTGTCCGCGAGGAGAGTTTGAGGCTCGGTTGCGGCAAGGACGAAGGAGAGGTTGACCGTGGTTGGTACGGATACCACTCAACCGGGTAGTGCGGGACGGGGTGCTCCGGTCGTCGCTCCGTCCGGAGCAGCGCTTCACGCATCGGGGGTATCTCCTCAGAAGGGGCGGGTGCGGTGCTAAGGGGGGCCTTCGGCTAAGGGGGAGCCGGCGGCTGCGCCGCCTCAGAGGGAGTCGCGTCGCTTAGGGGGGGTAGGGGGAGAGGCCGGGAGCTCTAACCCACTCCCGGCGTGCGGCCTCCTACAATGCCCTTCCTTG
>JAHWJF010000367.1 GCA_019348515.1 Chloroflexota bacterium
CGGCCGTCAGGCTCGCTTGTGCCGCGAGCAGTCCCCGGGGATCGGCGGCGCGCCGCGCTTCCTGCAGATTTGGCGTAACCATCGTTGCCTGGAGATCAGAAAATCGCACGATCTCCTTCGAGTCGACGACGATGACCTTGTTTCCCTGCTCGCGCAGCCCGGTAAGCGCACCAATGACCGCATCGCCGACGGCGCCATGACAGTAGTCGGAAACGACGACGGCATCGCATCGGGCGTACATGTCGGTGATTCGCCGGACGAGCACGGCGCGGGTGCTTTCCGTCGCCTGCTCCGTGTCGCCTTCATCAAAGCGCACGACGTACTGGCCGTTAGCAATGACGCGCAACTTGTGCAAGCTCGAAACCGCGGAATCTTCGACCAGGCCGGCGTCGTCGATTCCGGCCTCGCGCAGCGCCTGACGCAGGTGCTGGCCCGCGGAGTCCTGCCCGATGAGGGAGACGAGGCTGACCTCGGCGCCGAGCGCGGCAAGATTCGCCGCGGTATTTGCCGCTCCGCCGGCACAACGCGTCGTGCTGGCCTCGCGCACGACGGGAACCGGCGCCTCCTTGCAGAGCCGGATGGCATCGCCTTCGAGCCAGGTGTCGAGCATCGCGTCGCCGATGACGAGAACGCGCAGCCCTGGAAACCCGCGCACGACGTCGACGGAAGATGCGTGCCGCTCCTCGGGGTGCATCATTGTGCTGCCGCCACTGAGTACCACGTACGGGGCAGGAATTGGGGCGGCATGGCGCTCACGGGCATGAGGTCTTCGGCAACCGCAATCTGTCGGAGGGCATCGGCGGTCGAAGGGGCGACCAGACGGGGCCAGCGCTCGGGAATGGCGGGGCACTGCTCCGTTCCCAGATCGACTAGCGCCGTCTGGCAACCAGCCCGGTTACCGGCTTCTACGTCGTCGAGTATGTCTCCGATCATCCAGGAGCGACTGAGGTCGATATCGCGAGCGGCTGCGGCCTCCAGCAGCATGCCTGGTTGTGGCTTGCGGCAGAAGCAGGGAACGGCCAGGTGCGGCACTGATCCTTCGACGTGGTGCGGGCAGAAGTGGATTGCATTCAACTCAATCCCCCAGACGCGCAGCATGTCGCGCAGCGCGGCGTGCATGCACTCCAGATCGTGCTCGGTAAAGAAGCCGCGAGCAATCCCCGACTGGTTCGTGACCACGATTAGTTCCCACCCTGACGTCTGAAACATGCGGAGGAGGGGACCGATTCCCTGGGACAGGACGAGGTCTTTCGGGCACGAAGGATAGTGCCGGGGCTCGACCAGGGTCCCGTCCCGGTCAAGAAAGAGCGCGCGCTTCAACAGTTCAGATCCTTTCGCAACTGGCGATCAACCAGGCTGCCCTCGACGATGTCGCTGATCAGATGAACCAGGACGGAGTGGACCTCCTGGATGAGAGCCGTCTCGGTTGCGGGGACGGCAACGGCAACATCGGAAACACGACCGAGCCGGGTTGGCTCGCGTCCGGTGAGGGCGATGATGGACATGCCACGGTCACGTGCCAGACATGCGGCATTGACAACATTCGTCGACTCCCCGCTCGTGCTGATCCCAACCAGCACATCCCCGCTGCGTCCAAAGGCGGCGACCTGCCGCTCAAAGACGGTGTCGTAGCCGTAGTCGTTGGCGACCGCCGTCAAGACCGCCATGTCGGCGGTCAACGCCAGTACCGGCCATGCCTCGCGTTCCCTCCGGAAGCGCCCCACCAGCTCTCCCGCGAGATGCTGGGCCTCGGCCGCGCTGCCCCCATTCCCGCAGACCAGAACTTGGTGACCGGAGGCCAGCGCCTCGACGATGATCGCGGCCGCGCGCTCGACGTGATGACTGTTGGCCGCAACCAGTGAGAGGACTTCGCTGAGCGCCTCCGCCCGCTCGACCAATGCTTCCGCGGCGTCTCGGCCCTGGAGCAGGGATGTGTCGCAATGAAGGGCGGCATTCGGAGGCGCCATTGCAGGATGTCTCCTATCTTCTCACGAGAGCCGGCAGTGTTGGCCGGTTCATACAGGTCAGATGCGGGGTCAGACTCTGACTACGGACGCGGGGATATAGCAATCACGTGCATCGACTTCGCTGAGCCATCCGCACAATCGATGGAAAATAAAATCGATGGCATTCAGTTCTTCTCCGGCCGCAATTGCACGAAACATGCCAAGCCGCTTCTTCTACAGTTTCACGCCGCTTCTTCTCTGCTTCTCCGTCGACTTCGGAATAATCCGCATTCGTACGCGAGTGCCAAACCATGTCTCCAGCGGTATTGCCCCACGCCATCGCGCCGGCCTATGCAATGGTCTGCCCAAACCGCCAAACTCAGGTGGAGGCGAACCGTGGGCAACGCGAAGGGGCAGCCAATGGGGACTCAAGAAGACTATGACGCGATTATCGTCGGTGCTGGACAAGGAGGCGGCCCACTCGCCAGTGCGTTGGCTGGGGCCGGACGGCGGACGGCGCTGATTGAACGCGAGCAGATTGGCGGGACCTGTATCAACGTGGGGTGTACGCCGACCAAGACCATGATCGCCAGTGCCCGGGTTGCTCACCTGTCCCGACGGGCCGCGGACTACGGCGTGGAAACCGGGAGCGTGAGCGTCGATATGGCCGCGGTGCGCGAGCGCAAGCGGAGCATCGTAGAATCTTTCCGCTCCAGCTCCGAGAAGCGAATCGAGGAAACCCGTGGGCTCGATTTGATCCGCGGGGAGGCGCGGTTCACCGGACCGAGGGCGCTCAGCATTGATCTTCCTGGCCGCCGGCTTGAACTCACGGCCGATCAGGTCGTTCTTGACGTTGGTACTCGTCCTTCGCTCCAACCGCTGCCCGGGCTCGATAGAGTGCGGTCCCTGGACTCCACGTCGATCATGGAGTTGGACGTCATACCGGACCACCTCCTGGTGCTCGGTGGAGGATACGTCGGACTGGAATTCAGTCAGATGTTCCACCGCTTCGGCAGCCGGGTGACGGTCGTGCAGCGCGGCACGCGGCTGCTGGCGCGGGAGGACGACGACGTCGCAGACGCGACCGCCGGCATTCTCCGCGAAGATGGTATCGAGGTGCTGCTTGAAGCCGAGGCATGCGCGGTCGAGCCGTCGTCCGATGGCGACATTTGGCTTACTGTCCAGGGCCCGAACGGAAAGGATCTGCTCGCCGGCTCGCACCTGCTGGTCGCGGTTGGTCGCGTTCCCAACACCGACCGGCTCGCCCTCGACAAGACCGGCTTGATGACTGACGAGAAGGGCTTCATCCCGGTTGATGAGCGGCTGGCGACGAACGTCCCCGGAATCTATGCGATCGGTAACGTCACCGGCGGTCCAGCCTTCACCCATATCTCGTACGATGATTTTCGCGTCCTCCGCACGAACCTCATCGATGGCGGAGACGCGAAGACGACCGGCCGCCTGGTCCCTTACACCGTCTTTACACATCCCCAGCTCGGCCGGGTTGGCTTGAGTGAGTCCGAGGCCCGCAAGCAGGGTCGCGCTGTCCGCATTGCCACCATGCCGATGAGCGATGTGGCCAGGGCAATCGAGGTGGGCGAAACGCGCGGCTTCCTGAAAGCGGTCGTCGATGCCGAGAACGATCAGATCCTTGGCTTCGCGGTGCTCGGTCTCGAGGGTGGGGAGATGATGGCGGCCGTTCAGATCGCGATGATGGCTAAGCTCCCGTACACCGCGCTGCGCGACGGCATCTTCGCCCACCCGACCCTGGCCGAATCGCTCAACACGCTTTTCGCGTCCCTCGATACCTGATCGTTGAACAGAAAGGATGCGGCGATGGAGACGACCCAGGAATCAGCCATCGCGGCCCTGTTACGAGAGACCGAAGCCGCCCACGGCGCCTACGAGACGGACGTTCTCGGCGGTGTATTCGATGAAGACTGGGCGGCGTGGTACGCGAAGTACCTGCTCGACCACGGCCTGCGAGATCATCTCCCTCGTGGCCGGAGCCTCGACGTCGAGACCTTGACGGCCATGCTGGCGCGGTTTGCCGCCGACTATGAGGGAGAGGAGACAACCGGTCCCTGGCCCGACGTCTATGCCCGGGGAATCATCGCGGCCGTCGCCTGATATCCCAGCCCGGTGCTACCCCAGCAGATCGAGCGTCAGGCGCACCAGGAGCCGCGAGGTGGCGGCGATGCTCGGCACATCGACCCATTCATCGGCCTGGTGGTACCTGTCACCCCGCGGACCGATCATCACCGTGGGGATCCCGACCTCTTCTGAGAAGAGATTCATGTCCCCGAATCCCCCGTAGCTCCACTCAGGCGGTCGTCCCGCTTCTGCCTCGTAGGCGCGGCCGAGCGCGAGAGCCAGGGGATGGTCTGCAGA
>JAHWJF010000368.1 GCA_019348515.1 Chloroflexota bacterium
TCACGCCATCCCAGAGTGGAACCGTGCACGTTCGGAGCAGGAGATCCTTCCAGAGCTGCGCATTGGCGAACGTTTCTTCATCAGGACTGAAAAGGTCGAAGACCGACCGGGAAGCGACGAGAATCATTTTGTCCTTGGCCCGGCTGATGGCGACAGTCAGCCGTCGAGGGTCGTAAAGGAATTTCCCAGCCGCGAGCAGATAGGCCGGATCGCTCTCCGTGGCTGAGACGATGATTGCGTCCCGCTCGCCGCCCTGGAATCGCTCGACGGTATCGACCGCGCGAGCCACGTCATCCGCATCTTCGACGCCCGGCAGCGTCCGTCTCAGTATCTCCTGCAAATTCGCCCGCTGCGCTCTGTGCGGCACGACCAGGCCGAAGCCATCCCGCACACGATATCCGGCGTCATAGAGTGCGCCTAGCAGCGGCGCAGTCAAGTCACGCTCGAAGTCATTTCGGACCTGGCTCTCCGCCTCATCATGGACGATGACGACGAGCGGATGGTCCGGATCGAGCGCCGCGCGCACGAATTCGTCTTCATGCCCGTCGAACCTCAAGCGTCCCTCGCGTTTCGAGTGAAACGCGAGATCATCCCGCGCATAGATGCTGACGCGAAGGAACTCGGCCATATCTTGGTCCAGGCGGAAGCTCTCTTCGAACTGGATCATGTGAGGGCGACACTGCCGCACCGTGTCGAACAGCGAGCGGTAGACTGCGTAGTCTTGGAACGTGCGCCGCGTCTCGTTCTCCCAGTCGTGCTTCACGATCGGCGCCATCTGGCGGTGGTCGCCCACAATCACGATCTGGCCATCCCGCTTCACCGGCAGCGCGGCCATGATCGACTCCGGCAAACTGAGCTGCGACGCCTCGTCGAGGACCAGCAATTCGAAGATCTCGTGGGCGAAGAGATTGGGATAGTCGTCACCGGACGCGGCATACACGCCACCCGGCGTCGAGGCGACAATCGCATAGTCGGCGCTGGCGAAAATATCGAGGGCTCGCGCCTGCTCCTTTGGTCGGCGCCCTTTGGCAAATACACTCCGAACGCCATTGGGGACCGGCTCACGAGGTTGGAGCCGATAGAGCGGGATCTCCAGCAGCAGCCGATCGAAGTGCTCGGCGAAAATCCCCGGCTCCGCGCGTTGCATGTCGACGAGTGCCGCTTGTGCGTCCAGGATGCTCGTCATCAGAACATCGGTCGCCGCGTGGGTCTTGGTTCCTGCCAGCACCCGAAATGGAACACCCGCCGTCATCGCACCCTGCATTCGGGCCAGAACTGCATACGCCGTCGTAAAGCTCTTGCCCGTTCCCGGCGGACCCTGGACCAGCAGTAGCGGCACAGCCCCTCGGTCACCGATGAACTCGATCTTGCTCGTCTCGAAGCCCTTGCCGGCGCCGGCCTGGTGCATTGCCCGCAATCCAGCCATGAATCGAGACTGGCCATCCCGGGCTTCCGGTGACCAGGCAACCGTCCCGGCGCCCCCGTCGCGCACCCGTTCAAACAGGGTATTGCGGGCGCCAGCGAGAAGCCCCTGCACCACTTTCGCGCCCCAGAAGCCATAGATGTCATTTGGATCGGTGTCGACGGTGTACTCCTTGCCATCGACCAGCTGTTCGTCGTGGCTGCTGAAGAGATATCCAGCCGGGTTTCCGCTTTGCATCGGTGGCACTGCCCGGCCGGCCAGCCACGCGGCAACGGCCCGGCCGTCGTCGTCGCGGATGACCTCGATCTCTTCCAAGTCAGCCCGCATCCGATAGAGGAGCGCCTTCGGTGTTGGCGTAAGATCGACGCGATCGGCGACAGCGAGCCGTTCGTCCTGCATCCACCGGGGAGCGAGCACGAAGCGGTTTCCATCCTTCAGCGTCGATAGCGCCAGCGCATCGTCCAGACTCACCCCGCAACCGTTAACATCGATCCTGAGCCGAATCTGGTCAGTCAGTGGGAGGGCTTTGGAAAGCTCGCGCTCTGCTTTCGGCAGCCTAAAGCAGGTTGCGTCCGGGTTGGCCACCTTGAATTGCTCTCGCTGGACTTCATAGAGAGCAGCGCGGCGCGCATTCTCGCGCAACGTCTCGGCAACTCCCGGGAGCTGGTCTTCGTCAAGATAGCGAACCAGCAACGTGTCACCCGAGAGGACTCGCCGTTCGGGTGCCGGCAATCGCGCCGCCTTCCAGGCCGCCAGCTCGACGTGACGCTCAATCGTGACAAATTCCTGAAGCGCCTCGGCAAGGCCATGAGCCTTCCCGTTGAACTTCGAAAGGTCTGGAATCGTGAACGTGGTCTTCGTCGTGTCACGGTTGCCGACGAAATCGTTCGCTATGTGTTCCAGGGCTTCCAGTCTCCGGCCCTGAAAACTGATCAGAAGCCGGGCGCTGGCGCGCCGGTAGGGCTCGTATGGGTCTCGCCCCTGGGGTGGAGGATCGGGAAGCGTCCCCCACGCCGCGTAAGCGTATTCGAGCGGAATCTGGCTGTTGAAGCGCGCTCGCCGTGTCGACCAGGGGCGTTGTGCGTTCCCGTCACCCAGTTGGTGTTCAAAGCGGCCCAAAGAGTCGAACAAGCGCTCGCGGAAAATCTCGCGATACTTCACGCCCGCATTCCAGTCGAACCACGCGCCGCTCGGGCGCGCGGTCGAGGCCACCGCCTGCAACGACTGGCAGACGATCGGGTAATTCTTCAGCTCACGAATCTCCTGATCGAGGAACGTCGCAACCGGCGAATCGAATGCCGCGATTTGCGTGATGAAGTCGTATAACGGCGTGGCGGCCAGAATGTCGCGGCCGTGCCGACTAAGCGCCTGCAGCAGCAGCTTTTGCTCGAAACCGTTGTAAAAGATGAGATGGATTGGAGCATGTGGCTCCCCGTTTTCATCCGGCGCGGCGATCTCCGCAATCGCGCGAATCGTGTCATCGACCCACTGCAGAAGCAGCTCTTGTTCCCTTACGGCATCGGGAGGTCCGTCGGTGAGATGGACGATTGTCCGGCGTCTGCCACTATCCGGCCGGCCACCCGCGTTGCCGACGACGAGCGAACCGATCAAGTAGAGCCGGTCATGTAGATAGTCATGCTGGGCGTCGATAAAGACGCGCACCAGATTCGGGTTGTGGTCCGCATCGGAGTACGGAAGCGACCCAGACCCCTTGCTCGGGATGAACGACAGCGAGTCGATTGCGTCACCTTGCCAGGACCGGTAGCGGCGTGCGCGATGCACCAACTCTTCCAGACGTGGGCCAACCGGCCACGTTCGCGCAACACGCCGGGCCACCGCTTCCCATTCCGGCGAAGGCTCGAGTGCAAGGAGATCCGGCCGAGCCGATTCTGGATCGGGCGCCGGCTGCAGCACAGCCGCCAGGTCCCTCGTGGTGACTACCCCCGCTCGCCGCAGCCCGGTCTTTTCGTGCTCGCCTAGGTGCGGCAGCAGCGACAGGTCATCGTGCTCTGCCGCCCACTTCATGCAGAATTCGTTGTAGAGGCAGCCATCGCACTTGTAGGTCAGATGCCACGGGATCTCCACGAACGGCGTGTCGCATACCTGGTTGGCGACCGACTCTGGTCCGGTAACGAGACCGCACACGGCGTCCCGATAGGCATCAGGATCGGGAGTCAGCTCGAACCGAGCGCCGTCGACGCGGAACAGGCAGGCTGCCGCATCCCGCTCAGCCTCAATTCGCGCGGCATCTACCGGGTCCCCTGGCTCATCGAGATCCGGTGCGCCCCGGTAGAGGATGCCAGTGGACACCTTTCGGAACTCGACGCCACTCGTGGCCAGCAATCGCTCCACCATCTCTCGGTAGAACGCTACCTGAAGCCGGTGCTCCACTTTCGCGGTGGTCGTCGCCTTCATATCGGCGATCAGAACTAGAAGATCGCCCACGTCAGCGCGTTCGAGCCGGACGATATCGGCGTCCCCCGTCATGTCCCACCCGTCAATAGGGACCCGGAGCCGCGGCTGAAACAGGACCGCCGCCTCTCCCGCTGCGAGATCGCGCGCTGCGGCGATAACGTCATCGTTGTCGTGCTCTCGTCCGGTTTCGGACCGCCCCAGCGCGAGATTCCGCGTTGGGAACATGGACGAGGCGCATTCCTCGACGCGTGCTTCGAACTCGGCCCCTGCCCGCGTCAGGAGCGGCAGGATCTCCTGAGGGGCAACGTCATATGCGCGCATGAAGCCGGACCCGGCCCCGCGCTCGTGAAGAGACAGGCGTAGAAACCGGCGGCATTGGTCCAGGCGCACGAACTGCGAAACGACGGTCGGCGATATTCGGCGTCGAGCGCTTCTGGCAGGAACCGGGTAGCGATCCAGGTCGCGGGTCACGGCGTCTTCGC
>JAHWJF010000369.1 GCA_019348515.1 Chloroflexota bacterium
CTTACGAACGAGGGCTACTCGACGATGTGCGGCCATGGCGTCATTGCCTTGACGACAGTTCTCCTGGAGACCGGCATGGTTCCATGCCGAGAGCCATGGACCGATGTCGTCTACGACTCGCCTGCCGGTCTGATTCGGGCCCGGGCTGAAGTCGAAAGGGGACGGGTAACAGCGGTGGCGTTTCAGAATGTCCCCGCGTTCCGCTACGCTCAAGGGATCGACGTCGCCACAAGCATTGGCCCGGTACGTGCTGACATTTCCTACGGTGGAGCGTTTTACGCGCTCGTCGATGCCGCCGACCTGGGTGTGGACATTGTTCCGGAAAATACGGCGCAGTTAACGCGGTTGGGAATGGAGATCAAGCGACTGGTCGAGCGGGAAATGGACGTGATCCATCCGGAAGAGCCTGAGCTGCGTGGCGTCTACGGCACAATTCTCTCCGGATCGGCACAAGCGGCGAGTGCTGATGGACGCAATATCACTGTCTATGCCCAAGGGGCGGTCGACCGATCGCCGTGCGGTACCGGCACCTCCGCGAAGCTGGCGAGCCTCTATGCGGATGGCCGCATTCCGATCGATCGCCCGTACGTCCATGAAAGCGTCATCGGGACGACGTTCACGGGGCGCGTGCTAGGTGAAACGGCGGTCGGGCCGTACCCGGCCGTCGAGACCGAGATAAGCGGGCGGGGTTTCTTGACCGGGTTCCACCAGTTCGTGGTCGACCCGGACGATCCGACCGCGGGAGGGTTCCTGGTTCGATGACCCAGCGTTTCCTTCGCGATCAGAGATCCCGGCGCGCGTTTCTGGCCGGCGGCGCCGCGGCGGCACTCGCCGTTGCCGGCCGGCGAAGCGGTTCCGCGCGGCAATCGACGCCAGACTACTGGCCAACCAACGGCTGGCGATTAGCTGACCCCGCGGATCATGGTGTCGATCCGGTCGCCCTTGATGCGGTCGACGTTCGGGTCCCGGATGAGGTCCCGGCTCTCTCCGCCCTGCTTGCCGCGCGTCACGGCTACGTTGTGTTCGAGCGTTACTACGGGGGGCAGGAACCGGAAACTCCGATCAATGTACGCTCCGTGACGAAGAGCGTCACGGGCACCCTCGCCGGAGCCGCGTTGCGATCGGGATTGCTGTCCGGGATCGAACAGACTGTCGGTGAGTTAATCCCGGGCTTGATTCCCGAGGGGGCGGATCCGTTGGTGGCCCAGGTGACCCTCTGGCAGTGGCTGACGATGACGAGTGGCCTGCAATGGGACGCGTACGGCGATTGGCAGAGACTGCTCAGCGCGCCGGACTGGGTGGCCATGACGCTGGGGCTTCCGGTCGTTGGTATTCCGGGTCAGACATACGTTTACAACACCGGTGGATCCCACGTGTTGGGGGTCACCGTGGCGGATGCCGCCGGTAAGCCCCTGGAGGAGTACGCCGAGGAGGTGCTGTTCCGACCACTTGGCATCGCAGCAGGAGACTGGATGCGGGCGCCCCGAGGCGAGGTCAGCGCTGGATCCGGGCTCGAGCTCACGGCGCGAGACATGCTCAAGCTCGGGTATCTCTATCTGCGAAACGGAGAGTGGGACGGCGAGCAAATCGTCGATACCGAGTACGCCGCCGCCGCGACCACTTGGCAGAGTGCCGGAGACGCCACTGGTGCCTGGGCGGGCTACGGTTACCAGTGGTGGATCACGGCGACCAACGCTGGGTTTCCGGCGTATTTCGCGCTCGGATATGGCGGTCAACATGTCTTTGTTGTGCCCGCGCTCGACCTGGTTGTGGTCGCGGCGATTGCGGGGCTCCCCGCTCCAGGAGAGTTGCGGACTCCGCGCTATCTTATCGAGTCGATCGTGAACGCCTGCTATAGCGTCTAGGCGTTTGGGGATCGTTCGCACGTGTTCCTGGCGGATCTGAAGCTCGCGGAGAGGACACAAACAATCATGGATGACGATGGACCACCGCGTGTGGAACCAGATAACGAAACGATGCAACTCCTACGGGAGTCGCACGCGTATATCCTCACGTTGCCGCCCCAAGAACGACACATCGCGGCGATGGCGGCGGAAGGCGCGCCAACCTGGGAGATCGCCCAGGAGATGCGGATCAGCGATGCCGCTGTCGCTCACGTTATCGACAGGATCGTCGCTGTCCTCTCCGGCCGCGCTATCGAGCAAGTCGAAACGGGCGGGCTTGGCGCCGATACCGATCCGGGTGCAAGTGGTGGCTACGATCCGGAACCGTTCGGGGGAGCCGGACGTTAGGGCGACTGTGCGGACCCATGTTATGCGGTACGGCACAGCGTGTAGTTGAAGCATGGGTGAACCTGCGCCGTGTTGCGAATACGCACCTCAGCGCCGCGCCGGCAGACAGGATTTCTACCCCCATCCAGGATCTTGCACTCCGCGGTTGGTACCCTACCGGGCTTGCTCCCGCAAGGATCGGTCGCTGGGAAATCTGGTGAAGGTGATCTTGTCTGTGGCTGGGAGTTGTCTCACTCTGGATATCGCCGCGTAAGGAACTCGGTTAGTCGACGGTTCGAAAAGGGAACTACTTTTACGAACTGATATCGCTAGGGACTCGATTGCCCGGCCCCTGTTGGGGGTCAAGTTGATGGGAAGACGCGAGTTCTTCAAGGAGCATTGAGCGTTTTGGCTTTGCTGATTCACTCTTCGGTGGCGTTTCTTCTGATGATCTCCGCTCTGTTCACCGCGGCTGCGGCGTCCGCACAGGAACCGTTGCCTGTGCTCGACTACTGGCCCACGGGGGAGTGGCGCACGGCGCCCGCGGAACAGCATGGGATGGATCCAGATCTGCTTGCCTGGGCCGACCAACGACTGCAGGCCGAAGCGCCGCTCCTCTCGTCCATCGTTGTGGTGCGGGATGGCTACATCGTCTTCGAGCGGAACTACGGTGGTTACTTGCCGGATCACCGGCTTCACACCTGGTCTGTGAGCAAGAGTGTGACCAATATTGCCGTCGGGCTCGCCCTGCAGGAGGGAGTGATCGCGGGGCTGCATCAGACGCTGGGAGAGCTCATCCCGAATCGGATCCCGGTCGATGCTGATCCTCGTGTTTGGAACATCACCATCGAACAACTCCTGACGATGACGGCTGGTTGGGCGTGGGACGGCCGTATCAATTTCGCCCGGGCCGCCGAAACGGATGATGTGGACCTCATGCTCAGTCGGCCCATGCAGTGCGACCCGGGGACCTGTTTTGAGTACGACTCGGGCTGTTCGAACCTCCTCTCGTTTATTCTCCAGGAGTTGACCGGCCAATCGATGGCCGATTACCTACAGCCCCGCCTCTTCGATCCCCTGGGCATTTCGCAACCGTATTGGATCGTCACCGAGGATGGAGCCAGTCGAGGGGGCGGAGGCCTCCATCTGACGCCCCGAGAGATGGCCAAGATCGGGTTCCTTTACTTGAACGATGGCCAATGGGGAAACCGGCAGATCGTCAGTAGCGAGTGGGTTGCGCTATCGACGCAGGCGCAGGCCAGCGGCGACAGTTTTCTCAGTGGGGTCAACATCGGCCACGGTCCGTATGGCTTCCACTGGTGGGTGGCGGAGGTGGCAGGCCGGTCGGTCTTTTCGGCGCAGGGCTATGGTGGGCAGTTGGTCTACGTCGTACCGGATCTGGATCTCGTCGTCGTGACCGCTTTCGCCGGGGCCGATCCTCTCGCGCCAGAACTGCAGCAACGCCCCATCCCTATCATTGAGGAGTCGATCGTACCCGCGACGTTCGCGGGTGAAGCGCCCGAGGGCGGACCAGTCGCGATTCCTTAGGGTCGAGAACGGCCGCTGGCGCAAAATAAGTAGGAGTACGTATCGCAGGACAAAAACATGGCACCTCCTAACCAGGCTCGACCGCAGCTCGCGCCCGCAAGTGCCGGCAAGCGTCCCCCCCTCGCCCATGCATCGTCGGCGAACGACGAGCACGCCAGTATCTCGCGGAGACACTTACTTTCCGGAGTTGGTCGCCTGGCGGGACGCGCGGCAATCGCGGGGAGCGTCGCCGGGGTCATAGGGCTCGACGGCGTCAGGGCGATTCATGAAGCCGCACCTAAGCACATGCGGCGACCAGAAAGCGGCGTCAATCAAGTCTCTTCCACGTCGCCGATGCCCGACCTCGAGCCGGGAAGCCACGTCCAAGCCGTCGTTTCATCTCACGAGCTCGCGACCAAGGCTGGGGTGGCCATGCTGGCGGAGGGCGGAACAGCCGCCGACGCTGCCATTGCCGTAGCCACGGTCCTCAGCGTGGTCGAGCCATGGTTCTCCAGCGCACTGGGTGGTGGTACCTGGGCGCTCTACTACGATGCG